>JABSQU010000021.1 GCA_013215685.1 Mycoplasmatales bacterium
CTAAAAATCTCTCTACAAAACTCATGTAAGTAATAATTAATATGAAAGAAAATAAATTGTTAATTGATTTAAATAATAAAAATTTTGCTAAAAATGGATTTGTTCTTCTTTCTAAAAATCATAAAACTAAAAATCATAATGTTAAGTACACAAAAATAGGAATTACAAAAGCAAACATAGTTATTACATCATTTTGATTTACTAAATTTCAAGAATCAATTTCAATCACGATATATCATGAATATATAATTGGGATGAGTGAAATAAATCCATTAATAATTTTTTTGGTAAATGAATATTGGTTCATTTTTAAAACAGCTAAAGATAAGTAAGATATTCAATATATAGCAACTGCCTTAGAAATAATAGGTACAATTTCTTCAAATGTACTAGAAAACCCATTAATTCCAAAAAGAATAAATGAAATTGTTAAAGAAAAATTTAACGTAATTAAAATGTTAGCAATTTTTTTAAAACTTTTATTTGAAATTGAAAAGTTTTTAATTGCTAATGATTTAAAGATTAATGTTTCTTTTGTTTTCATGTTTCTCCTTAATTTTTCAAAATATTTTCGAATACTTCTAAATATTTATTTTCTATCTTTTGATATTCAATTCTTTTTTCATTTTTAATTTTTTCCAATGAAGTTAATTTTATTTTTGAATTTGATAAATAGTTTTTTGCTCCTGGAATTGTTTCGGTTGCTCATTTATAATATAAATCACTCTGAGGCCCACTTGAATTATATTTATGATTATCATTTATCTCAATCAGTAAATCACCATCATTATATCTTTCACCTTCATGTTTACCAGGATTCTGAGATTTAATAGCATTAATGCCATCTGAAAGGCTATACAGATTGTTTAACAAATTATTTCTTTCATTAATTAAATTAATCATTGAAGTGAGTATCTGTTGTTTACTTTGTTTTAATTGATTCAATTCAATTTCTTTTTGATTTAAAAAACTATTTGCATCACTTAATTCTTCATTTTTTTTATCAAATATTGCTTTTTTTGGCAAAAATGAATTATTATGATATTCATTATATTTGGATTCCTTTTCAAGAAATATCTTTTCTAAATTTTCTAATGTTGCTTTTTTGTTGTTTTTATCAATTAACTTATTATTTAAATTATTAACTAATTCATTAGTAAGAGATTTAGCATTAGTTAAAATTTGTAAATGATTTTCTTTTTCTCTCTCTAAATCTCTTGCTTCGCTAGAATTATTTGTAAAAATTTCATCTTGTTCTTTTTTTAATTTATTTTTTTCTGATATTTTGGATTCCTCTAAGTTAATTGCTTCTACCTTATTTTTTATTTCTAAAGAAATAGATGAGGCATCATTTGATAATTGATTTAATTTCTCTTCAGCGCTTTTTAAGTCATTTTCAGCACTTGAAATTTCTGATTCTAATTTCGAAACTAATGAAGTTTGATTATTTTTAATTGCTTCATTTTTTTGCTCATTTAAGTTGCTAATTGTTTGATTTAATGTATTAATTTGATTTTGTTTAGCATTGATGTCATTTTCAACTGTTAACTTTTGATTTTCTAAATTACTCATTTGAGTCTCTAAAGTATTTTTATTAGATATTAATAATGAAATTTCATTTGAATATTGATTAGATAAATTTTGAGCATTTGATGCTTTGTTTTTAAGTTCATCGATATTACTTTGTTTTATATTATTATATTTTTCTTGTTCACTTTTAATTAATTTTGCATTTGCATCTAGATAATCACTAGTTTTTTTGTGGTCAGTAACAGCATTTTCATAATCAATTTTAGCAAGGTATTTATCTTGTTCAGCTTTTATTTTATCTAATTCATTAGATTTATCAATTCCAAATGTACTTGAAGGATCTGCATTTTGACTATTCTTATCTTTTGAGCCAAAGAAATTTATATTTTCAAGATCTTTTATATTTTGTTTTTGGTCTCTTACATCTTTAGCGGCAATAAATTTATCATTGGCAATTTTTATTGTTCCTGTACTGGATAAAATTTTATTTGTTCCTTGATAATTTTCAGGATCTCCAAATTTAATCATTTTATAATTATCATTAGTCCCATCTACCCCTAATTTTATTAATTCTTTTTCATATGAAATCAGGTCAGAATATATTTTTTCTATTGCACTAAAATTAGATTGAATTTGAGTTTGCATATTAGAAATTTTCTTTTCTAAATTTGAAATTCATTTTGGAATTTCTTCTGTCAATTTTTTCTGGTCAATAAATTGAAGGTAAAATCCACTATTTTCAAATGGCATAATTTGATTATTTTTTACATTATTTTTCAAATTATCAATTATATTTTGATTTAATTTCCATCCTAATTTTGGTAAATTACTAAATCCATTTAAATGATTAATCATTTCTTCTTTTGTTAAATTTATATGCGCGAAAGTTTGGGAAGTAAGGTTACCTTGAAAATCAGTAGGAATATAACCATTATCTATCATTTCAACCTTTTTATTAATTGTTTTTATTTGAGAATCTAAAATAAAATTCATAATGATGGTGATTGCTTCATTATCATTTTCCAATTCTTTTATTGCTTTTGAAAAATCACTATTAATAATTTCGTTAAAATCATTATTTACTTCTGTGAAATTATCTTTATTATCTAAATAGAAAACTGATTTTAATTTTTTTTGCACTTCAGGATCTAAATGTCCACTTGCAAAATCATGTAAAATTTCCATATTTTTTGTATATTTACCATTTCCTAAAGTATAAATTTTTGAAAGAGAAGTTATAAAATTATTAAATCCAACATATTTGTCTTTACTTGAAAAAATTACGGCAGATGCTGTTGCAGCGGTTGACGCTAAAAATAATGATGAAAATGATCCTATTGCCACTCCTGAAAGTCTAGAATAAATATGCATGGATTTGACAATTTCTTTTTTGTTTTGATTTATTTCTTTAGTTTTTGGATAAAGATCCTTTTTAAAAAAATGTCTAAAGGGATAATAAATTCCTAAAGTGATGGCATAGGCAGGAATTAAAGATATTCCTACAAAAGTCATAATAATTGATGATTTTGAAACTTCTTTTAATGCTTCTTTATCAAGTCCTGGATGAAAATCATAGAAAAAATAATTTCTGAATAATTCTCATAATCAATCGTATAAAATGAAACCTAAGCCAATAAAAACTAATGTGAATAGAAAAAGAATTTGAGATATAAAAAGAGTGGCTTTTCATCCCCTAACAAAGCCAAATATTATTGGTGTTATAAGTACACCTATAAAAATCAGTATAGGAATAATCGGTATACTCAGCATAAATTAATTTTACACTTTTTTTTAGAATTAAAGAACTTATTAAAAAATAATACACATATGTATTATTTTCTAATTCCAAGAGCTTTAATTGTTTCTTGGTACTTTGCAAAGTCTTGTGATTTTAAATAAGAAATTAATTTTTTTCTTTTTTCTATTTTTGCAATGAATCCTCTTTTTGAATGAAGGTCTTTTTTATTTTTAGCAAAATGTTCTGACAGAGAATTGATGTCATGTGTAAGAATAGCTATTTGAACAGCTGTATCTCCAGTATTTTTTTCAGATCCTCCAAATTTTTTAATTAATTCTAATTTTTTTTCTTTTGTAATCATTTTTTTCTCGTTTCTTTCACGATACCCCAGCAAAAACTAAAATGTTTAAACCGAGTTCATCGAATATATGTTTGCATTTAATATATATGCTTATGTATTATAAATCATTTTTAAGAAAATTAATTGCATCTTTTTTATCTTTTTCGATAATTTTATCAAAATCTTCTCTAATAACTATTCTTATTTTATTTACAAATTCTATTGAAACATCAAATCCTCTATTTTTAACTAATAAATCTTCAACATATAATTCATGTTTCCCAGAAGAGGAAATTCTACAAATTGCTCAGTATTTGACATCGTTTACAATTGCTCATGCAGCATATATACCCGAATGAGGGGAAATTGTATCCAATATTGAAAATGTTTTATCTGGTTTTACTCTAACATTTAATGAAAAATAAAATGGAGTATATTTTTTTATTAAATCTACATCTCCTAATTGAATCATTTCACTAAGTAATGATGTAGAAAGAGAAATTTCATTGATTTTATGAATTTTTGAAATTATTGTTGATGGAAATTTTTCCTTTAAATCTTTGGAAGTAAATGAAGCATTTTTTCCCATATTAAAATTTTTACCAACAACAAATCTTTCAACGTTATATTTTTCCTTAAGCATTTTTGCAAATTCAAACCCATCAGTATTTTGAATTTTTTTGTCAAAATCGATAACAATGACTTCATCTATTCCTACATTAGCAAATTGTTGTAACCTGGTTTCTAATGATGAAAAATTTTTGTTTCGTTTGTTTGGAAGCGATGACGGACTTTTCATAATAATCATGATTATAGGTTTTTTAAATGATTTTGCAATATCCAAAAGAATTTTATGACCATTATGAAAAGTAGAGAATGCTCCTAAAATCATTGTCTTTTTTTTGTTGGATATTACTTTAGGGAATTTAGCTACTTTCATTTTGCACCTTATATTTATTGCCAAATAATTTTCTTTTTAGAATACTGTTGTTTTCTAAATCAATTATTCCAATTATATCTTGATTATATTCTATAGCATATTTGCCATCAAGTTTTTGTATATTTATTTTTTTTCCTAAAAACAAATCAGAAAGATCTTTTTTATTAAGTTCAATTTTATTTAATTTAACTAATTCCCTAACATCTAATTTTTTATTAAGGTCATTAAAATCAAGATTGGCTATTTTATTTCTAATTAAATTTGTCATGATTGCCTCTGTTTTCAGAGAATGGGCAATATCTCTTACTAACGATCTGATATAGGTGCCCCGAGAAACTTCTACTTCAAATTTAAAAGTTTCTTTATCAATTTTTTCAATTGAATCAATTTTATTTATTATTACTTTTGAAGGATTCAATTTAACTTCAATACCTTTTCGTGCTAACTCATAAGATCTTTTTCCATTAATTTTTTTAGCAGAAAAAATCGGCGGCATTTGATTGTAACTTTTTACATAAGAATTTATGACTTTTAAAACATCTTCATCTTTTCAAGGTAAATTAACTTTAACAACATCTCCTTCTATATCTAAAGTATCAGATTTATATCCTAATTTCATTGTTACTATATAACTTTTAAAACCTTTATCAATGTATTCTATTAGTCTAGTATCATCTCCTGTGGCAACAAGAAGAAGGCCTGATGCTAAAGGGTCTAAAGTTCCTGTATGCCCGATTTTTTTAATATGCCTTTTTCTTGCGAATTCCTGAATACATTTAAATGATGAAATTCCTGATTTTTTATTAATTAAATAAAACATATATACATTATAAATTAAATACAAAAAATAAAAAAAAGTCCGTTTGGACTATTAGGTGTACACCAACATATGGTGCGCGAAGCGGGACTTGAACCCGCACTCCGAAGAACTAGTGCCTAAAACTAGCGTGTCTGCCAATTCCACCACTCGCGCGAATGGTACGCTGTACAAGATTCGAACTTGTGACCAATTGGTTAAAAGCCAACTGCTCTACCTACTGAGCTAACAGCGCATATAATGGTGCTGGTTATAGGATTCGAACCTACGACCTATCGCTTACAAGGCGATTGCTCTACCAACTGAGCTAAACCAGCAAAAATGGTGCGAGATGAGGGGCTCGAACCCACGACCCACGCCTTGTAAGGGCGTTGCTCTCCCAACTGAGCTAATCTCGCTTTGGTGACCTATACGGGACTTGAACCCGTGAATGCATGGATGAAAACCATGTGTGTTAACCTCTTCACCAATAGGCCTTGGCGCCGATAACAAGATTCGAACTTGTGACCAACCGGTTAACAGCCGGTTGCTCTACCACTGAGCTATATCGGCACATCATTTTAAAGTGCTTAAATATTATACAAGAATTTTTAAACTTTTCTTTAAAATTATCTTCGAATCTTATATATTTTTATCCAATACTAATATCTTCTTGAATAAAATCATATTTTCTTGATTTACTCTTTTTAGAATCTCAGACCAATAATGATGAAGAAACTCCTAGTTGACCAATGAACATTACCACTATTAGGGATATTTTCGTTATTATAGATAAATCAGAAGTGACGCCCGTTGATAGGCCGGTAGTACCAAAGGCAGAGCCAACTTCAAAGAGCATATGTAAGTAAGAATGCTCTCCTTCTTGATGACCTTGAATGACACTTCCTCCATACTCACTAAATGAAGAAATACTTATCATTGATGTAAAGATAACTATTATTGAAGCAGTAACTAAAACAACATAAGATCTGGATACTGTACTTTCAGGAATTTTTTTATTAAAGGCACCGACAGAGTTTTTACCTCTAATTTTAGATCAAACACCCATGAAGACTATAGCTATTGTTGTGGTTCTTATTCCTCCGGCAGTAGAAGAAGGGGCAGAACCTATAAACATCATTATTATATAAACCATGAGTGTTGCTGAAGAAAGATCAGCCATTTCAACAGTTGCAAATCCCGCATTTCTTGTTGACATAGTGTTAAATACTAATGCCATTATTTTATCACCATTAGAACCGTATTTAGGATCTGATCAGAAAGATAAATTATTTGGTGTTGAACTACGATTAACTTCTATTATAAAAGTAAATGATACACCTATTATTGCTATCAAAACATAAGCAATCATGGATATCTTCGTAAATAAAGACCATTTAAATGGAGTTTTTTTGAACTTTGATTTTATTCATAAATATATATCATATATAACAGGATAACCTATACCACCAATAATAAATAGTGTCATAAAAATTATTTGAAGTCCATATTTATGATAATAAGGTTCCAACGAATGAGCGCCTATAATATCAAATCCAGCATTATTTAATCCTGATATTGCATGAAATAAACCTCATCTAAATGATGTAGCGACATCATGATAAGCAGATTTTGATAACATTTCATCCGGTGAAATACCTGTTTTCCCAAAAGGATTAATGTCTGGTTCTACTAAATAAAAATAAACAGATAAAACAATAGAGGCTAGTATTATCAAAATAAATAATATAGTAACTGATATTTTAACTATTTGTCTAGTGTCTCCAAGTTGAGATGAACCTCTTTCAGCAGCTAAAGTTTTTCTAGAATTAAATGAAATTGTTCTACCAAAAATTATATTGAAAAAATATATTTTTAAGGCAAATCACCCTATTCCTCCAACTAGAATTAAAATAGCTATTATCGCTTGACCAAAAAATGATCAAGTCGTTGCTGTTGTTAATGTAGCAAGTCCCGTATCAGAAAAAGCAGAAGCTGAAGTAAAAAGAGCATCAACATATTCTACACTTTGTCCATCATTATAAGAGATTGGTAAAAAAAGTAACAAAGATCCCACTAATGTAATAAATAAATAAAATACTAGAATGTGTTTAACAATTGATAAAGATCTAAATTTATATAATAAATCAGATAATTTTGAAGTTATTTTTTTAATAAAGGAATTATCATTATTTTTTTTCATAGATTAATTATACTAAAACTATATATAATTTAACTATTAAGGAGATTATAATGTCAGGAAATAAAAAAGATATTGCGGTTATTGGTATGGGGAGATTTGGATATTCAATCGTTGAACAATTAATTGAATTAAAGAGACAAGTATTGGCAATAGACATAGATGAATCAAAATTAATTAGACCTTCAAGAATGACTAATACTGCAATATTAGATGGTTCTGATATCGATGGTCTTAGAGCATTAGGAATTGATAAATTCAATACTATAATAGTAGCTGCTTCTGAAAATATTGAAATTGTTGCTTCATTAATTGAACTTGGAGTAAAGCATATTATTGCCAAAGCAAAATCTTCATCACATGAACGTGTATTAAAACAAATTGGTGTAGATGTAATTGTTAAGCCAGAAGTTGAAGCAGGAATAAGAACAGCTCTAATTGCTACAAATTCAAATTTCATAAAATATTCAGAACTGCTTCAAGAGGTTGGAGATGGGTATGCTATTGGATCGACAATAGTTAATGACATACATTGAATCGGAAAACCATTAAGCGAATTAAAACTTTATAAATTAAAGGTTTCAATTGTTTCGATTAAAAGTGGTTCAAAAGTTCAAATACCTCAAGGAGATACAAGGTTAAAATCAGGAGATTTAGTAACTTTAATTGGAAAAGTTCCTGATTTAACAAGAACATTTGCAGAATTTAATGATGAAGGAACAACAAGAATGTTAAAAATATCTAAAATTCAGCAAGCCAAAATAGAAGCAAATAAAAGAAGAAAAAAATAAAGCCTTTAGGCTTTTTTTAATAAACTCTATAAATTCCTGGGTTATATAGATCTTTTTCATATCTAAATTTACTTTCATCAATTAAATCTTCTAAAACTCTTGTAAGAACATATCCTCTTCCAGTTATGAATTCTATGTAATCTACATACCCTTCTTCTAATTCAATCAAGGCAGATAAAATAATTCCTGTTGCATCTATCTCAGTTAAACCATGAAGGTCGATAGTTTTATTCAAATTTATACCCTTTTTTTCGAGAAGAATGAAAGTATTCAGAACCAATTTTTCTCTTAAGTTTAAATATCATTTGATCAAGTGTTCTAGACGTATCTTCATCATGACCTCAAACATTCTTAAAAATAATATTTTTAGGGATAAATTTCAATTTATTTTGCATTAAATATCTCAATAAGTCTGTTTCTTTTTTGGTAAGGTCAACCATTTTAGTATTAACTGAGATTTTATTATCTACAAAATCTGCAATTATATCTCCATAAATTATTGTTGAAGGTTTAGAATATGTATTTCAATATCTTCTAAGAATAGCTAAAGTTTTCCATTTTGCAACTTTTTCAACATCTACATAAACAATATCATCCGCAAGTTGTCTATAAATATTATAATCATCATCACTATATTTATTAGAAATAACAACATATTTAAAATGTTTATTATTTTCTTGGAAAAATTTATAATAACCCACCTTGAATTCGTCGATATTATCAACATGTAGAAAAAGTAAGTCAATTGACTTATCTAAATAATTGCTAATGTTATTTGGTAGGTCAATCACTTGATTAACTTCAAAATACTTATCTCATAAAGCTGTCGCATTTTTTCAGCTATTAATAAAATCTTCAGGAACCAATACTACGATATTAAAATTTTTTTTGTCTATTTTCATATGTAAATTATATTAAAAAAATAGTAATTTTTTACTACTCAATTAATTTTTTAGCGTCAGCAAGCTTTACAGTGAAGAATGAAGTTACTCCTCTTGTTTGCATTGTTGCTCCAAATAAGTGATCTACACGAGACATTGTTCCTGCTCTATGAGTCACTACAATAAACTGTGTTTGGTCTTTTAATTCCTGTAAATATGTTGCATATCTGGCAACATTAGCATCGTCAAGAGCCGCTTCAACTTCATCTAAAATACATAATGGAAGTGGCTTGGATTTTAATATTGCAAAAAGTAATGTTATGGCAACAATTGCTTTTTCACCACCAGAAAATAATCTTAAATTTTTAACTGTTTTCCCAGGAGGTTGTGCTACAACATCAATTCCTGTTGATAAAAGATTCGAAGGGTCAGTATATTTTACCTCAGCAAACCCTCCTCCAAACATTGTTCTAAAGATACTATTCATTTCTTTATTAACCATTTTTACAGTTTCATCAAGTCTCGAAATGATGATTTGATCCATTTGGTCTATTGCTGAAATAATAGTTTGTTGCGCTGTAAATAATTCTTCCTCAGATTTTTTGAGTGTGTTAAATCTTTCAGAGACTTCTTTATAACTTTCAATTGAATCAATATTTACATGACCTAATGATTTGATTTCTTGTCTTAGATTTGAAACTATTTTTCTAGCTTCTTCTCTATCAATTTTTAATTCGTATTCATTGATGGCTGCCTCTATAGTCATTTCATATTCCTCAGAAAGTCTTTGTTTTTGAGATTTCAAGATATATTCTGCTTGATTTTTTTCGGTCATTTGTTTAGAAGACGAATCAATAATTCCTCTTAGAGATTTTTCTAACTCTGTTTTTGTTATCGTTAATGATGATAAAACAGAATTTATTGACATGATTGATTCTCTTTTAGATTTTAATTGTGTTTTAATGGCAGATTTTTCTGATTCTAAAAAGTCAGAAGATTCTAATGCTTGATTTTCAAACTCCACAACTTCATTTGTTTCAGATTCATATTGAGTTTTTAGCTGATTGAATTGAGATTGAATTAAATTGCTTTTTTCTCTAACTTTTGCTGTTTCAATATTTAACTCTGCAATAAGAGAATGTTCCTCAGAAATATAATTAGAAATTTTCGATTGTTCAGAAAGTTTTTCTTGAATTTTCTTTTCAATCGAAGGTAAAATATTTTCAATTTTTTTAATTTGAGAATCAGTACCAAGCATATCTCTACTTTTTCCCTTTTCTCCCCCTGAAATAACTCCACCAGCTCTAATAATGTCACCATCTAAAGTAACAATCATTAAAGTATTATTTATGGTTTTAGAAATATTATTAGCAGATTCTACTGAATCGGCAACGATAATATTTCCTAGTAAGAATTTTTTCAAAATTTCATGCTTTGGATTAGTATTTATTAATTCGGCAGCAACTCCAATAAAACCTGGTTGAGATTTTATAACCATTAAATAATTCTCACTTATGCCTTTGGGCTTAATTACATTTAAAGGAATGAATGTAGCCCTTCCGCCTTTATTTTGTTTTAAAAAGTTAACGGCTTTTACAGCATTTTCAGAATCTTTCATAACTATATGTTGCAAAGCATTAGAAAGGACGGTTTCTATAGCACTTTTATATTTATCATCAACTTTTATTAAATCAGCAACAACACCTTCATATCCAATAAATAAATTGGAGTTATCTACAATAGATTTTGTACCTTTAAACAAATTAGTTTTATTATCTCTATGATCTTTTAAAATAGTTAATTTCGCTTTTAATTGAAGTAATTCCCTTTTAAGTCTATCAATGGTGTAATTTAATTCTGTAAATTTTGTTTGAGCTTCTGCAACAAGTTCCCTTTTTTCAGAAATGTCTTTTGCAGATCTTTCTTCTCAAATGTTGTATTGAGAAATTTGCTTGGATAAAGTAGAAAGCTCATCTTTCATTGCTCTTATTCTTTCAGTTGATGATGATTTAATTTGACCATCAATCATCATTTGACGTCTCTGAGATTCTCTTGTTTTTGATACATTCAAAGCATTTAATCTTTCAGATAAGTTTTCAAATTTTTGATTTAATTTTAAAACGTCATTTTCAAGTTGTAATTTGTGAGAAGTTTTTTCTTCTAATTCTCTTTCAGTATATGAAATACGTTCATTTAAATCCTCTTTTGTATTAATTACATCTTCAAGAGAGCTATTTAATTTTTCCAATTGAGCAGAAAAGAATTTTGCATCATTTGCAATTAATCCAATTTCGACATCTTTTAATTCTGCCTTTTTCTCTAAATAAATCTTGGCTTTATCTGCCTGTTTTTTTAATGGAATAAGCTGTCTTTCTAATTCTCTTGTTACGGTTTTTATCTTATCTAGAGCGTCAGAAGTTTTATCAAGTTTTCTAAGAGCTTCTTTTTTTCTAGATTTATATTTTGATATACCGGCAGCTTCTTCAAAAATTCCTCTTCTTGATTCAGGAGTTGCTTGAGCAATATCTTGAATAGTTCCTTGAGAAATTATTGCTAAAGAAGATTTTCCAATTCCAGATTCCATGGCAACTTCTTTAATATCTTTTAATTTAGCAGCATCTCCATTAATGAAATATTTATTTCCACTTACGCCTCTTTCAACCATTCTTGTGATTGTAAAAATTTTATGAGGTATAGATACTTTTCCATCTGAATTATCAAATGTTAAAGAAACAAACGCTTTTTTCATTGCGGTCACAGTTTTTGATCCTGAAAAAATAATGTCATCAACTTTATCTCCACGCAAAGATTTTATAGATTGTTCTCCAAGAACTCATTTTATTGCGTCATTTATATTTGATTTACCTGATCCATTAGGTCCAACAATTCCTACGACTCCTCCATCAAACTTTAATACAGTTTTATCAGCAAACGACTTAAATCCTTGTGTTTCTACTTTAATTAATTTCATTCTTCACCTCTTCTAATTTTTAGGGCATTTTTGGCCGCATTAACCTCTGCCTCTTTTTTAGTTTTGCCAAATCCAGATCCAAATTTATTTCCATCATGAAAAACTTCAGACTTAAATCCGTTTTTGTGAGGTGAATTTACATATTCTATTGTTCCTCTTGATTCTAATTGCAGATATTCTTGAAGAATAGTTTTCGGATTTTTAACAGCTACACCATTTGTATTTTTAACGAATGACAAAACATTATTTTCAATAAAAGAATAAGTTTTTTCAAGTCCTTGATCAAAATATATGGCTGCAACAAATGCCTCAAAAATATCTGCTATTATTTTTTTGTTTTTGAAAAAATCTACTTTATTTTTACCAACTAAAATAAATCTATCAAGCCCCATTTTTACAGAAAATTCATATAATTTTTGCCCCTTAACTGCCGATGCTCTAATTATTGACATTTCCCCTTCAGTAAGATGAGGATAGTTTCTATATAACCAAACAGATGTAATTGAATCAATCAAAGCATCACCTACAAATTCCAATCTTTGATAATCATATTTGATTTTATTTTCATTGGCATAAGACATGTGTGTCAATGCTTCTAAATAAATATCAATATTGTTTGGTACGATTGAAAACTTTTTCAAAAATTTTCTAATTTTATTCATTCATAACCTCTTTAAGTTTTGTAACAACATCTTTTTCTAATACAATTGCTAGTTGAGAAAAAGCACCTAAATAAGATTTTTTATCTGAACTTCCATGAGTTTTTATTGCTGGCTTATTAAGTCCAATTAATCAAGCTGCTCCAACATTTCTATAATCTAAATCTTTTTTGATGTTATTAAAAGCACCTTTTACCAAAAGAGCACCAATTTTATATTTTAATTTTGAGGATAGTTCTTTTTTAATTAAGGATAATATTGATAAAATAGACCCCTCCATAGTTTTAAGTATTAAATTTCCACCATAGCCATCTACAAGCGCAACATCAACAACACCTTTTAATAAGTTTCTAGGTTCAACAAATCCAATATAATTAATTTCAGTATTTCTCATTAAATTTTTATGAGCATCTTTTTGGAAATCATTACCTTTTGAATCTTCTGTTCCAATATTAACTATTCCAACTCTTGGTTTTTTAACATTAAGAGTTATATTTGAAAAAAGTGACCCAATTTTTGCCCATTGTTCAATCATTTGACTAGTAGTAACTATATTTGCTCCAACGTCCATCATTACATATTTTCTATCTTTAATAACAGTTGGGAAAATTGGCATAAAAGCAGGTCTTTTTATTCCAGGCATTCTTTTTAATAAAAGAGTGGCCATTGATAAATAAACTCCTGAATCTCCTGAAGAAACCACAGCATCTGCTTCATTATTTTTAACAAGATTAATAGCAACAGCCATTGAATTATCATCATTTCTGCTTGCTCTTGCTCCAGCATTTTTATCAACTTCTTTTTTTACATCAATAATCTTTATTCTTTCTGTTTCCATAGTAATCTTAGAAATTTCACTTTTATCACCAACTAAAATAAAAGAATAATCTAAATTTTTTTCAACAAAATCAAGAGCAGCTTCTACGCCAGCTCTGACTCCATTATCATTACCCATTACATCAAATGCTATTTTTTTCATAAACTCCTCCTATTCAAAAGAAATCAAAAAGTTGTAAACTTGTTGACCGCCATCTTTAACTTCAACTTCAACATCATAATTATTTTCTATATATGATGAAACTTCTTCTGCATCAGTTCTTGTCGAATCATCTCCATAATATATTGTGACTATTTCAGAATCATTATTAATTAATTTTTTAGCAATTGCGATTGCTGACTGAATTTTAGATTTTGTAGATTTAAGTATTTTCTTCTCAGCAATTGCAAGAAATTCTCCTTCTCTTACTGAAACACCTTCAATTCTTGTTGATCTTGCAGCTTTAGTAACTTGTCCAGTTTTAACCGAAACTATTGCCTCTTCCATATTTTCTTGATTATCTTTAATTGTCCCATGAGGATCAAAATTAAGCATGGCTGCTAATCCTTGCATTTGTGTTTTTGAAGGAACTACTATAACTTCTTTTTTAGATGTCTGTGCAGCTTGTCTTGCCGCTAAGATGATATTAGAATTATTTGGTAAAATTATTACTCTATTTACACCCGTTTCTTCAATTGCATTAATAAAGTCTTGAGCTGATGGGTTTGATGATTGTCCGGCTTCTATGATAAAGTGAGTTCCTAATTCTTTCATATCATTGATAATACCTTGACCTGTATTACATGCAATTACAGCAAGTCCTGCTTCAATTTGTGGAGTAGCATGATCATTGTTATCTTTTCTAGCAGAATTAGATTGATTAGCTTGTATTGTCATATTATCAATTTTAATTTTTAAAAATTGTCCAAATTTTAATGCAAAGTTTAAAACGTTACCAGGCTTATGAGTGTGAATATGAATTTTAACTATCTCGTCATCTCTTACAATAACAATTGAGCCACCATATCTTGAAACTGCTTTTTCAAATTTTTCTTTTATGAAATTTTTAGGGTATTTTAATTCAAGTATAAACTCAGTACAGTAACCAAATTCTCCCTCATAATTTTCTGTTTCAAACTGAAATTTTCCAAAATTACCAGAAGCCCCTTTACCTTTTTCCACGTGTTTTCCTTGAAGTGCTAAATTAATCCCTTCAATTAAAACTGAAAGACCTTCTCCACCTGAATCAACAACACCAACTTCTTTTAAAACGGGCAACAATGTAGGAGTACTATCAGTAGCTTCTCTTGCAAATTGCGAAGCTAAACTAAAAGTATCTTCGATAGAAAATGATGGAGTAACTGTTTTTTCTAATTTCTCAGAAACAACTCTTATAACAGTAAGAATAGTACCTTCAACTGGAGTCATTACGGACTTATAAGCATAAATTTTGGCTTGCTTAAATGCCTCAACAATATCAAAAGAAGATGCGTCCTCTTTGCCTTTGAATCCAACAGATATACCTTTAAATATTTGTGATAAGATAACTCCTGAGTTTCCCCTTGCTCCCATAAGCATACCTTTTGAAAATTTAGCAGATATTTCACCTATATTATTAGTTTCTAAATCACTAATTTCTTTTCCTGCATATTCAACTGTTGAACCCATATTTGATCCGGTATCACCATCTGGAACTGGAAAAACATTTAATGTGTCAATTCTATCTTTATTATTTATTAATGCATTTACGCCTGATAAAATGATTTCCTTTAATTTTTGCCCATCTAATCTTTTCATTATTTAATTCCCCTTATATAAATATTGACTTTTGAAAGTTTAAGTTTTTTCTTTTTAAATAAATCTTTAATAGTTGAAGAAATTTCATATGAAACAATTTTTGATCTAACCTCAATATCAATGATTATAGCTAGCGATACTACATAACCTTTAGGTGTATTTTCAACATTCAAGGCATTAATTCATTTATTTTTCGGAAGTTCAATACCCGGTTTATTAATATCTATTGTCGATAAACCGTTAAGACCTGATGTTGTAGTGGCTGCCATTAAAATTTCTTTTTTCATTTTTTCAGTCATATTTCATCTCCTAATTTTTATCAATCAATTATATCAAGAATACGGTTTAATTTAAAAATTTTAAGTATTTATAATTGAAATTGTATATACTTATTTATTTGACTAAAAAGCAATAATCTTTTAATTATTCCTAAAAATATTTATTTTAATAAAATAAATTGAATTAATTTCAATTAAATCTTAGAAAAAAATGAATAAAAAAATGTTCTAAATTCAAATAAAAAATA
>JABSQU010000022.1 GCA_013215685.1 Mycoplasmatales bacterium
TTTTTTGGCTGTTGAAGCTTTATTTGTTGTTTAAGTTTTTTTTGTTGTTTCTGTCTTTTTGGCTGTTGAAGCTTTCTTGGTTGTTGAAGTTTTCTTGGTTGTTGATGTCTTTTTGGCTGTTGAAGCTTTTTTGGTTGTTGCAGTCTTTTTGGCTGTTGAAGCTTTTTTGGTTGTTGCAGCTTTTTTGGTTGTTGCAGTCTTTTTGGCTGTTGCAGCCTTCTTGGTTGTTGCGGCCTTCTTGGTTGTTGCAACTTTTTCAGGAGATTTACTTTCATTTAATTTTGAATCATCTTCTTTTACAGCAAAATTTTCTAATTCTGTTTCATTTGATTTTTCTTCGTCATTTGCAACAGTTTTCTCTAATTTTTCTTCTGTATTAATTTGAGGATTTTCATTTTTTTGTTCCTCTGGAGAATCATCGTCTGCTGGAACATTTCTAGTTTTGACTTCAAATTCTTGAATTGCTTTTTGAATTTCTTCATTTCTTTCTTGATTAAATTTTTCTCTAGATTCTTCAATTAATCTAATTTCTTCAGCAACAATTTCAGGATCTCTACCATAATGGTTTAATGTGATTAATTTTATAGCATTGTGAGAAATTCTCTTTAATAATTCATTAAAATGAATTGCTCCTTGTTCTACATAAACTTGATATGGATTTTTTTGAGCATAAGATGCCATTGAAGAAGAAGTTTTTAATTTTGTCATTTTATCAATGTGTAATTGTCAGTTTTCATCAAAAGTTTTTAGAACTGTTTCTCTTTCCATGCTATGCATGGTTTCTTCTGATGTGTTTGTTGAAGTATTTTGTCTAATAAGTTCATATGCACTAATAAGTTCTTTAGCAATAACATCAACGATTTCTTCATTGGTTTTTCCATTAATCATTTCAAAAGTTATTTTAGGCCCATTAACTGAAAATCAAACTTTGTTACTTATGTCTACTAATTTTTCAATATTAAGACTGTTATCTTTATTTCTTACGGCAGTAAAATCATTATCATTTACAAGATCTTTTACAACTGATAAAATCATTCTGCTGATAACATCTTTAAGGTCTTCTTGACCAATAATAATATCTCTTTGAGCATAAATTAAATCTCTTTGTTGTCTTATGACATCATCATATTGCAAGACATTTTTACGTGCATCAAAATTAAATCCTTCGATTTTAATTTGTGCGGTTCTCATTGCCCTAACTACTGCTCTAGATTTAATAGCATTGTCGCCATGATCTTTGAATGCTTTAACTAATTTAGGTTGATTTGAAAATCTTGAAATTAATTTATCTTCTAAAGATAAATAAAATCTAGATTCACCAATATCTCCTTGTCTACCTGAACGACCCTTTAGCTGATTATCAATTCTTCTTGCCTCAGAAATATTTGTTCCAAGAACATATAATCCTCCAGCTTCTATTGATTTTGGAGTTGGTTTAATGTCGGTTCCACGTCCAGCCATATTTGTTGCAATTGTAATTGCTTTTTCAATTCCAGCTTTAGCAATAATTTCAGCTTCTTGTTCATTTTGCTTGGCATTAAGAACTGTGTGTGGAATATTTTCTTTTTTTAATAAATTAGAAATTTTTTCAGATTCAGAAACTTCTTCAGTACCAACAAGAACAGGCTGTCCTTTTTGATATCTATCTTTTAAATCGCTAATGATTGCTTTATATTTTGATTGAAGTGAAGGATATACAACATTTCCATGATCAATTCTTGCTATTGGTAAATTTGTAGGTATTTCAATAACTCTCATGTTATAAATGTCCATAAATTCATCTTCTTCGGTTTTTCCTGTACCTGTCATTCCAGAAAGTTTAGAGAACATTCTAAATAAATTTTGATATGTTATTGTTGCTAAAGTTTTAGTTTCTGGCTCAATTTTAACATGTTCTTTAGCTTGAATTGCTTGATGAAGCCCATCAGAAAATGACCTTCCTTCCATAACACGTCCAGTAAAAGCATCAACAATTTTTACTTTGTCATCAACAACTATATAATCAGCATCTCTTGCCATTACATAATTTGCTCTAAGTGAGTTTTGAATCCTATGAACAATATCAGAATTTTGCATTTCAAAAATATTTTTTACACCGAAAAATTTAGCTGCTTTATTCATTCCTTCTTCAGTTAACTGAATACTTTTAGATTCTCCATCAATTTCATAATCTTTTTTAGAAAGAGATTTAACAAAATTATCTGATGCTTCATAAATAGCTGATGAAGTTGAATTACCACCAGTAACAATAAGAGGTGTCCTTGCCTCATCGATCAAAATCGAATCAACTTCATCGATAAGGGCAAAATTAAATTTTCTTTGAACTTTTAGTTCAATTGTATTTACCATATTATCTTTTAGATAATCAAATCCAATTTCAGAATGAACTGAATATGTAATATCAGAATGATATGCGTCTCTTTTCATTGAAGTTGAAATATCTCTTTTGTTAACACCAACTGATAATCCTAAAAAATTGTGAACAATTGATGTTTCTTCTGCATCACGTTCTGTTAGATACTCATTAACAGTTGATACAATTACTCCTTTACCTGCTAAAGCATTCAAATAAACTGGTGCAATTGAAGCAATTGTTTTACCTTCCCCAGTTCTCATCTCTGCTACAGAACCATAATCTAAAATTAGTCCTCCTAACATTTGAACATCAAATGGTCTTTTATTTAGTAGTCTTGATGTTACTTCTCTTGTTAAGGCAAAAGCCTCTGGTCTAATATCTGCTAATTCTTCTCCTTTTTCAAGCCTTCTCTTGAAAATTTCTGTCATTCCTTGTAATTCATTATCACTCATATTTTGAAATTTAGATTCAAAATTATTTATGATATTTAATTCTTTATACGCTCTTCTAAGCTCTGCTGATTTAAATAATTTCATAAATCAATTATAAAGAAAAAAAGCCCTTATAGGCTTATTATTTACTAAATCCTATCAAGGCATCAATGACTCTATCATTAGTCATAGGTATTTGCATTTGTTCTTTTGTAACTGCTCCTTTGATAGTTTCTTCACTTTGACCATATACTTTAGCAAGTTTAGAGTATTCTTTTTCGTAATCTTCTTCTTTTAATACAATTTTTTCTTCTTTTGCAATTTCTGCAAAAATAAGTGATTCTTTCAATTTAGATTCAGCTTGTGATTTAAATTGAGATTTTAAAACTTCCATTTGCATTCCAGTCATTTCAATATATTTTTCCAATGTTAATCCTTGTTGTTTTAACTGGTCAATAAAAATGCTTTCTTGATTTTTCATTTCTTTTGTAATTAAAGCAGCTGGTAAAACAATTTCTGTTTTTTCTAAAAGTTTCCCAAATGCTTCTCTTTGGAATTTTGCTCTTGAAGCTTGTCTATTTTGTTCAAGTAAAATCTTTTCAATATATTCTCTTAATTCTTTTTCAGATTTTATTCCTGGCACACCAAGTGATTCAACAAACTCTTGATTTACTTCTGGATCTTTTTTAGCCTTAACTTCATTTACTTTAATTTTAAAAACTGCTTCTTTTCCTTTAAGATCATCAGCATGATACTCTTTAGGGAATGTTACTTTAATATCTTTTTCATCTCCCTTTTTAAGTCCGATCATTTGATCTTCGAATCCTGGTATAAATTGACCTGAACCAATTTCCAGAGTAAAGTTTTCAGATGTACCACCATCAAATAACTTTCCATCTACTGATCCTTCAAAATCAAAAATTGCAGAATCTCCTTTTTCAATTTTCCCTTCTTTAGGCTCTAATGTTGATTTAGATTCAACAATTTTTTTCATTTCTTGATCAACATTTTTTTGGTCAAATTTACTTTCTTCATATTTTACTTCTAATTTTTTATAATCAGGCATTTCAAATTCTGGATAAATTGGATAAATAAATGTAACTTCCAATTCTGTATTAGATAATTTATTAATTTTATATGTAGGAGAATCAAGAATCATTAGGTCTTCCTTGATTTCCTTTGCTGCTTCTTTTACTAATTCATCTAGTACTCTAGTAATTGCATTTTCCATTTTTTGCATTTCAGAAATGTGTTTTTTTGCAATATTTGCAGGTACTTTACCTTTTCTGAATCCTTTTAATTCTAATTTGCTTGTCAATTCTTTTAATGATTGCTCTTGCGCGTCTTTTCAAACTTTTTCATCTGCTGTTAATGTTACTAAAAACTCAGATGTTTTTTTATTTAATTCTGATTTTGACATACTTTTATCTCCTTATGATTTTTAATAATTTAATTATAAAGTAAAAAGCTAAAAAAATCATGTTATATATTGAATAATATTGATTTTTATTGTTTCAAGATTTCTTTTATTTTATTTTGTCTCTCGGTAAGACCTATTTTTTCATCAAACATTGATTTTATTATTTGACTGATGTCAAATGCAAATGCATCACCATCTTCCGGAACGGCAGGATATGTTATTAGTAAAAATCTTTGAAATTCATCTAAAGCCATATTTAATGTTGAAGGATTTTTTTCAAAATATTTTTCCATCGCTTGTAATGTTTTTTTAACTTCTTTATTCTCAAGAATTGAACCATTTTTTGCAGGATTCATCAAAATACCATTAAAATTAATATCAATTGAAATTTCCTGTTCAACTAAAAGTTCAAATAAAAATGCTTTTAAAATATTTTTCTCAGCAGGTCATGTCTCAATGCGGTTTTTTAATAGCTCTTTTTCATATCTTAGATTATGATCTCTTAAAAGTTCAAGAGCAATACTCTCTTGATTAAAATCTTCTGAAAGAAGATATTCCATAGCAACATGTCTAGAAACAGAAACATGGCTGTCATCTCCAACTACGTGGTGCTTTATTTGATTAATAGTATCTAAAAAATATTTCTCATACTTTTCAGGAATATAAGGCATTTTTAATTCTTCATTAATAAGTTGATAAATTTTTTTAAAATTGGAATCACTCAATAATTCTTTAATTTCATCAATTTTTTCTTCGTAATAATTTTTATTAGACATAATATATATTATAAAGAAAAAAGACATAAAAAAAATGGTGATCCAGAGAGGATTCGAACCTCTGACCACATCCTTAGAAGGGACGTGCTCTATCCAGCTGAGCTACTGGACCATACCATAAATATTTTATCACAATATTATTACTTTGTCTTCTCAAATAATTGGAAAATTTTTAAGGCAACTTTAGGTGAAACAACTTTTTCCAATTCATCAAGAGAAGCATTATAAATACCTGAATAAGTTTTAAAGTGAGACAGTAATTTTTTTTCAGTATTTGCCCCTACTCCCTTTATAGTAATTAATGACCCTTCAAGAGTTTTATTTATTCTTCTTCCAGCATGATGAAATTTAGCAAATCTATCTACTTCAACTTGCATTCCAGAAAGAAAATTTAGTAAAAAAACATCAGTTATTTCAATTCTTTTTCCATCAAGACCTATAATCGCCTCAGTTTTATGTAAATCATTTTTGACAAGGCCAATAAGATTGATATTTTTATCAGCAAGAATTTTTTTAGCTTCATTAACTTGTGCGATTCCACCATCAACTATAAATAAATCAGGAATAGCATTTGTTTCTTTAGAAAAATATCTTTCAATACCTTGACGCATATACTCAACATCAGCATCTCTATTAGTTTTTTGAAGATTATATTTTCGATATTCCTTTTTTTGCTTAATTCCATTTCTATAAGAAACAATTACTGAAACAGGAAGTGTATTATTTGTATTTGAATTATCCATCATTAAAATGTGATAAATTTTCTTTAATTTTAATAGTTCTTTTAATTTATTAACAGCACCAATAGTTTGTTCTTCAATTCTCATGAATTTCTCTAATTTTAATTTAATATTATCAGAAGCATTTGTAATCGCTAAATTAAGAACTTTTTTATTGTTACCAATTTGTGGAACAACAATAGGTATAGATGAATCAACCATAATGTTTGAAATAATTTCTTCGGGTTTTACATTTGTTGAATAATATTGAGATAAAAATTGTCTTGTTGATTCTTCAAGAGAATTAGTTATCTCAACAATGAATTCTTTATTAGAAAGCATAATTCCATTTCTATAAAAAAGCATAACAATAGAAATATATCCTTCAAATTCGTAAAAAGCAACAAAATCAACATTTCTATTATCGACAAATTCAACCAACTGTTTATCTTTATTAAATTCTAAAGATTCAATTGTCTCTTTTAAATCTTGAGCTAATTCATATTGTAAATTTTCTGATGCTTCTATCATTCTTTTAGATAAATCAGTAATTAACTTACTTGTTCCAGAAGTTAAAATGTTTCTTGCAATCTTATACTGATCCTCTCAATATTTTCTATCATTTGTTAAATAAGGTAATCCCTTTTTATACATAGTAATATTTAAAAGTAAATTAACAAGTTTTCTTGCGCCATAGCCTCTTGGATATGGGCCAAAAAATTCAGAATTTTTATCTCTTTCAGATTTAACTCTATAAACTAAACGTATATCAAGTTTATCTTTTAAAGATATTTTTATATATGGATATCTTTTATTATCAGTTAACAAAATATTGTACTTAGGAAAATATTGCTCAATATAATTTCTTTCAAGAACAAGGGCTTCTTTATCAGAATTAGTTATGATGTAATCAAAAGAAACAATCTCCTCAACTAGAGTAGCGGTTTTGTATGAATTAAGCATCCCCTTAAAATATTGTTTCATTCTTTGTCTAAGTCTCGTTGCTTTACCAACATATATTATTTCATCATGTGAATTCTTCCAAATATAAATGCCAGACTTATTAGGAACGTTATCTAAGTTTATTTTGTTCATGTAATAATTATAATTAAATAAAAAAATTAAAAGATAAATATGATTATTGGGATTGCAACCATGTAAATAAAAGAATTAATTCACATTGCCATTCTTGTTCATGGAGAGCCAATAATTTGATAAGTAATATGCAAAATGGCATTAAAAATTGGTGCAAAAATAGCGGCGTAAAGCATTCAAATATCTTTTTCAGTTAAGTCAGGGAAAAAGGTTTGATTACCAACGTAGTATTTAATTGTCATGAATAGTAGTAAATACAAAATAAAATATAAATAATGCACTGAAATAATTTTTAATCAATGCAAAATGTCTTTAAATTTAAATTTCCTTTTATTATTCAATACTTTTTTCATTATATTAATTATATAAAAAACTAGTCATATAGACTAGTAATTATTTTATTATTGTTCTTCTTTTGGAGTTTTAGCTTTTGGAAGCTTTTCCCCACGTTCAAGTCTTGTTATTTTTCCAGCTGCTATTTGTCTTTTTCTGTGATCTCTAAAAGACTTTTTTCTTCTATTTGGCATGAAGGCCTCCTTTATTGCATATACATTATATATTAAAATGGGTCATCAAATGGGAATGAATCAACATTTTTTGTATTTTCATCTTCTTTTGGGATATTTTGAAGTCCACTTTCAAAATTATTTTTTTTGTCTTCTTCGAGATTAAACTGGTTGGAGTCTGAGTCTTTTTTTTGTTTTTTTCTTTTATCTCTTATACCTAATTTCTTTTTAGACACGATATCTTTATATAGACCAATAGATGAACCAGTAATGACAAATGATATAGATAAGATAACCATAATTATTGAAATTATTAAGGCCCCAATTCCTGAAGATATCATTGAAATAAATGAATATAGAAAGACTCCGATAACGCCTCCGTTTGTATTTACAGGAAATCAGCCAGAAGCAGTTTCATTATTTGTAAAAAGATTATATCAAGTCTTAAAAGAACCTCATGATTTAGTTCCAATTAATGTGAAACCATCTTTTGACTGGTAATATCCCATTGATGAACTTATAAAAATAATTGAGATAGCAAGAAATCAATATTGTTTTTTTGATAACTTCAATCACTTTGGAAGCATTACTGCTTCACCAAAAATCATGTATAGAGCATAATAGGCAAAAAATAAATAGAAAAAGGGATTATAAAATCCTAGCAACATTCCAATTGTATATCCATTGATAGTCGATAGAAACGGAATTTCTAAGAAAGCAAAAATTTGTAAAGCAGAAATGACTATCAACAAGATAGTTCCTAGCATTTTTTTATCATTTAAAACAGAGTATTCATTAATTTTTTTTCTGTTCTTAATTTTTTTATCTTTCCCTTTTTTAATTTTCATATATATGAATTATAAAGAAAAAAATGGCTTAACCATTTTACACTTCATAAAAAGTAATTATTACAAGTGGTTCTTTATCATACATTTTTTGAATCACTTTTCTAGTTCTTTTTCTAATTTGATTTTGAATTTCTCTATAGTCAAAATTGTTCGCTTCATTAATTTTTTGTAAAACAATCGAATGAATAGCATCATGAGTGACTTTTAATTGAGATTTTGTTATAAGTCCTAGAATTTGAATATTCATTTCTCCTAAAGGCTTTTTGGTTCTTCTGTCTAATTGCATTGATATAGAAACAAGTCCTCCGGTAGCTAAAGTTTGTCTTTCTCTAATAACTTCGTAAGAGACATCTCCAACACCAAACCCATCAATAATCACATCTCCATATTCTTTAATTTTTGCTTTTTGAGATGCAAGTTTTCCATTTTGGAAATGTCCTATTTTACCGTTTTGCAGAACAATATTTCTGTCCTGAGTTATTCCTGTTTCAATTGCAATTTTTGTTGCTACTACAAGATATCTATAAAGACCTCCTGTAGGTAAAAAATATTTTGGCTTAAATGTTTTTAAAATTGTTCTAATATCTTCTTGAGCTGATCTTAATTTATAAAAATCTTTATCTGAGACATCTAAAATATTAGGGGCTATTCTAGCAACTTCATCTAATGAATCTGCATAAATAACTTCCATACCATTTATCGGTGGTGCAATCATAATAATATTGTCATTTTCTTTAAATTTCATAAAGACGTCATTACCAAGGGCAATTCTGACAAATCTTTGGTAAAGCCTTGATCATGTTCCCGTTACTAAAATAACTGCATTATCAATTTTATTAGCTTTTTTATAATCTTCAAAATCAGGAAGATTTAATTTATAAACTTTTTTAATTTTTGAATAAAGGTTGTCAAAGGCTCTACCATATGAAACAATTGGCCTTCCCTCTTTTTGAGCTAACTTAATTACTTCATCAATAGAATAAACTTCTTCATCATATGCTCCAACAATAATTCTTTGATCTTTTCCAGCTTTATCAAAAAAATCTTTTATTGAAGGAATAACTGATTTCTTTTCATATGAATGACCTTTATAATTAGCAATTCTTGAGTCTAGAATTACAGCTAAAATTTCATTAGATTCTGATTTAATTTTCTCTAAATCCGTATGTCCAAATGGCCCAAGATCTTCAATCACATTATTTCCCATTACTAGTATGTCTCCATCTTCAGTTTGAAAATTGTATGATAGAGATCCAGGAATAGAGTTAGCAACACTAAATGTTTTTATATTTAAAGATCCAATTTTTTGATTTTCTTTAATGATTTCAATTTTGTAGTTGTTGTGCCCAATTTTATATTTACTTATTCTTTCAGAAATAACTTCTGCAGTATATTTAGAAGCATATATTGTTACACCTTCTAAGTCCATAACTAGCCATGGAATGGCAGCAAAAACTTCATCATGAGCATGAGTAATGAAAATACCTTTAACTCTCCCTTTACGTTTTTTTAAATAACTAAAGTCAGGAATAATCCCGTCAATACCATTTAAATTATTTATTGGCACTTTTAGTCCCGCATTAACAACATAGATGTCGTTATTATTTTCAATAACAAGTGAATTCTTGCCATTTTCATCTTGCCCACCTAGGGCAAAAATATTTATATCAGCCATCTCATAACTCCTTACATGTGATTATTATCAATTGTATTAATTTATGTATTTATATTTTTAAATTATAAACTATTATTTAAAAAAGATTTATTGTGTTTATTTTGATAATAATAATTAATGAATTTAAATGTAAATAAATAGAAATTAAAATGATTCGTATATACTTAAATAATACAATAAATAGGAAGAATTTTTTATTTTTTCTGATTATTTTTTTCAATTAATTTTGATAATTTATTAAGCTCAAAATTATTTTTCTTATGATGTTCATAGTCTCCATATTTTTTAGAGACATATAATGATCATTTTTCACTTTCTTGTCAAAATTTCTTTTCTTCTTTTTCATATTCACTATGATTATTATTTTCCTTTTTATAATGATGGATAAAAGCAAAGGTTCACAATGCGAATGTATATCCTATTCCAATGATTACTGAAATAAGTAAAAAAGCTTCTGATGTAACAAAAGGAGTAAAGGCCGTTCAAAGATATGATCAATTTATTAATGGAGATGTATAAACAGTAATTCTTAGAATTTTACTAATAACAACTTTATTGCTACTTTTAAAGTTTTTCATACATCTAAAAATAATTGCATTAGCAATTTGTCAAATTGTCATTGCAGCACCTAAAAACATTTTTCCTTCATTTTTTTCTGGATGCTTAATTATTAAAGAAAGTCCAACCGATGATAATGTCAATGATAGTAGTAAGAAAAGTAAGGTGTATGAATATAAGTTTACTAATCTTGGCCTTTTAATAAGATCTGGATAGTTAATTGTGTCATTGAAAAAAGCTCATCAAATAAATAAAAGCAGGAATGATGCAGCTAGTATAAATGATGACTTTATAGGATTAGTTACAAAATTATCTGAAGATCCCGAAATAATTTGAATGATCGCTTCACCAATAAAAACTATAAAAATAATTCCAAATCTTTCTTGTAAATATTCAATTTTACTTGCTCTTTTATTTATTGCTATTTTTGTAGATCTAGATAGTCAATCAAAAGTTGATCATGAAATAAGACCTAAAATTCAAAAAGCAAAAACAAAAGAATATGATTTAGGATCATGTGGGTCTAATTTATCTAATAAAGCAACAACTAATGAAGGACTTCATAATATAAAAAGAGAAAGAAGTCCATAAATATTCTTAAGAAGGGCTTTTTTATCATACTTATCTTTCATAAAAAAATATCCGGAAACATAAAGATAAAATAGTGTTACTAAAGTTGTTAAAAATCCAATTAAATTTATCAGTGTAGATAAATATAAATTTTCATAATTACTACCTAAATCTAAAAATTGATTTACTGTAGCAAATACTAATCCAAGCATAATTATAAAGGTAAAAAATCTATATCTAATGCTATACAAAGATTCATACTTAAACGAGAAAAAGGCATAACTTCTTCATATAATTAAAATTGTAAATAACTGTAAAATTGTAATTAAAAAAACAAATGGACTAAAACTATGTCCATGATCAAAAATATGAACAATTTTATGTGTTGCTCCACCAATAAACGCCACAAGAACAAGATCAAAAAATAGATCTAATAATGAAGCGGAATGTTTACCTTCATTAGGCTTTGTTTTTATTCCTCAAAATCTTTTTAAAACGCTTAATTTACTTTTCATTTGAAAACATTATATATTAAAAATTATTATTTATCAAGGGCGTCTATTCTTGATTGGTGTCTTCCACCTTCAAATTCAGTATTTAGGAACTCATCTAACATTTTTTTAGCATCAGAAGGCTTTACTTGTCTCCCTCCAAAAATAATCACATTTGCATCATTATGCTGTCTTGACAAGTGTGCATCTTCTATAGATGTAACCCTTGCCCCTCTTGCGTGTTTAACTCTATTAACTGCATATGAAATTCCTAGTCCTGTGCCACAAATTCCAATTCCAATTGCTCCCTCAGAAACTACTTTATTAGAAAGTTTTAATCCTTGCTCTGCATAAGAAACTGGTTTTTCATCATTTTTTGGACCAAGATCCTCAATTTCATACCCTTTTTCTTCTGCATATTTTCTTAATTCATCTTTTAATTCAAATCCAGCATGATCTGAAGCTAATATTATTTTCTTTTTCATTATCTTAACACCTTTCCATCCTCTACTCTTATTATAGTAGATGCTTCTCCTGAGCCTTCGCCAAAATCATAATATTCTTTAATATCTTTGAAAACTTCCCTAGCCTCTTGAAGCGAAAGATTTTCACCTCCAGAAATATTTGCAGAAGTCATATAAGTTGGCCCTTTTTCTATTATAAGATTTGCTAATCTCTCGTTCCCGGGCAATCTAACGGCTTGTTTATCGCTTAAAACCAAAGTTGTATTACCTGGCCAATATTTCTTTGCATAAACTTCCGCCTTCTCACTTCAATCTTCCAAAGATCTTGCTTGTTCAAGAGAACCCACCATTATAATAATTCTTTTATATCTTGGCCTTTTTTTTAAAATATATAAAGAATCAAGTCCTTCTTCTGTCATCGGGGCCCCAATTCCGACTATTGTATCTGTTGTTGTTAAAAATATTTTTTGGTAATTCATATGTAAATTATATATTATTAAGTTATGCCAGAATTACCAGAAGTAAGAACAGTGTCAAGGGCACTTAATGAAGCAGTAAAAGATAGAGTTATTAGTAATGTAAAAGTTTTTAGAGAAAAAACCATTGTTGGAACTTCTCCTAAAAAACTTATTCTAGCAGTGGGGGATGCTAAAATTGAAAGAGTGACAAATATTGGTAAATGAATCGTTTATCTTCTTGATAATGATAAAGTTCTTCTTTCTCATTTAAGAATGACAGGAAAATATTATTATTATAAAGATAAACAAAAACCTACAAAACACACACATGTAGTTTTTGATTTCAAAGACGGTTCTCAACTTCATTTTGAGGATTATAGAGGCTTTGGAACTTTAGAATTAAAAGATAAAAAAGATTATCTTGATGTCAAGCCATTATCTAAACTTGCAGAGGAACCTCAAAACATGAATTATATTCATTTTTGAGATAAATTGCAAAAATCTAGAAGAGCGATAAAAACTTTAATTTTAGATCAGACAATCGTTTTAGGCTTTGGTAATATTTATGTTGATGAAACATTATGAGAATTGAGAATTCATCCAGAAACACCTGGAAATCAAATTAGTCAAAAACAAGCCAAGGATATTTTAAAGTTTGGTACATATATCATGGATTGATCAACATCACTTGGCGGTTCAACCGTGAGTACATATTCATCAATAAATAATATCGAAGGAAGCTTTTCACAATATTTAAAAATATTTAGAAAAGATGGAAAGCCTTGTCCAAGATGTAAATCAACAATCGTTAAGACAAAAGTAAATGGACGGGGAACTCATACTTGTCCTGAATGTCAAGTTAAATTTCCAATTTAAAAACACCTATAACTTTGGTGTTTTATTTTCATTACTATTTTTTATTTTTTTTAATTTCAAAAGATGTGGAGTTGCAATTGAATTAATTAGAACAAATGAGACAACAATATAAACTGTTCAAATTGGTATTTTGAGTGAAGCAGTTTTGACATCTTGTGGATTTAAAGTACTTGATAAAATTGCAAAAGTTACTAAAATAATAATGTTAATTATGCAGCAAATTCATGATTCCTTTTTAAAATCTAGAATCGTAATATGATCTTCGTCATATAGAGAATTAAGATATATATTTTGACACAGCAAGAAAACTGCTAAAGCTAGTGGCGCTGCAATCATGATGTAGTATGAATTTAAATCATTGTGTGAATTTATGAGTGCGCTACCAAAAATTGCTAAAGATGCAGTAACAAAAATATTTAGAAGTGCAAGTGATATTAAATTTTTAGCTTTTTGCTTAATTAAGAGTGTATGCGAATATTTGTAATAAAACCACCAAACTAAAAATCCAATAAAATACACCGCTAAAATTCTTGATATCATATAAAGTTCACTAGCTTCTCTAAAATAATAGGCAAATTGAATAGACCCAGAAATAAACATTGAACCAATATATAAATTTGTTAATTTTTTATATCTTTGTGATGCATATAAAATAGATATTTTAGGTGTATTTTTAAGATTTTTATCAGTTACAAAGGCTACATTTCCTAAAAATTCAATAATTAAATAAAGAGGCATAAAAGTAAATGTTAGAGCTGGAAATGGGTAATCAAGAATAAGTAAAGTTAAGTGAATAGAAGCTAATATTGAATTTAAAAGTCTACTTGTTGCTTTACCTTTAATTAACTTAATAATGCCAGGGGATTTTCCGTTAGCTAAAATACAAAATAAATATTCGATAAATGAAATAAATCGTGATGATAAATATCCAATAGCCCAAAGAACCATTCCAATTCACTCCATATAAACAGAGTCTTTTGTGTCAAAGGTTTTAGCAGAAAATCCAAGACCATTTTGTCTAAAAACTATTAAATCTAAACCAATTACCATAACCATTAATGTCGAAAATTTTATCAAAGTAAAAACAAAAAAGAAAGGATTGTCTTTTTCAAATCTTTGCCTAAAAAACAAATATGAATATCAATAAGTGGTTATTAATCCAGCATTGAAAATCATAAAATATTTGATATGAGCTGGTTGTGAATGTGAATTTAGGATAAAACCATTAAAAATTAATGAAACAGCTGCAATAACAATAAAATCAAAAAATATTTCTATTGAGGTAGAAGTTTTATTTTTCTTGTTAACAACAAAATTTTTTAACATAGTAAAATTATATTAAATTCAAAATTATTAATATTTGAGAATATTTACTAAATTTTTTGATCTTTAATAAAGTCATTTAATAATTCCATCATTTTTTTCTCGTCAATATCATTCAAACATTTGTAAAAATTCAAATCAAGCTTTCTATTATTATCGTTTTCTTCATTAAATATAAAACAAATACATATATCATAATATTCATTATTATAATATTCATATTTAAAAAGATTTTTTAAATTTTCTTTCATATATTTCTTGACAGATCATTCAACAATTTTTTTTAATTTATCATTAAACTTATCATTAAACTTATTGTATTTTAAAGTAATTTTAAAATTTATTTTTTTCTCGTTTTTCACCATTGACATATCTGTAATTTCTTTCACAAAATAATGCTTAATTCAATGAATTATAGAGTCATTTGATGCAATATTTCCAGTTAGTTTTCTCGATAACAGGGTTGATCTTTCTTGTGTAATATCTAACAAATCTACAATTGATAATATTAATGAATTTATAATTACTTTATTCGAACATTTGGGCAATGAATCAATTCCAGTCTCATGTGCTATTGCAGAAAAAGACATAATGGAAACTTCTATTGCATCTATATTTAAAAATCCTCCTAATCATTCTAATAATATTGAAGATGAATTTCTCCCATGAAAAGTTCTACTTTCATCAGAAATTTTTTTGTATATTTCTTTAAGTGTGCCATTATAAGTAGATTCGACATTTCCATTCAACAGCATTCCTAAATCATGTGTATAAAATGATCCAATTAAACTAAAAATTGAATATTTTTCTTTGCTGATAATATTTCTAAAAAATGGAGCAGCTCTATTTAGTTGTATAAATCTAGAAACAAGCATATCGCCATGCTTTTCGTTGTGCGAAGTATATGTGTGTGTTGATAATGATCCATTTGATCAAAGTAATTTAGAAGTCATTCTTATTTTTCAAAGCTTGTCAAGTTTTTTGTCCATATCTATCTTACTCATTTTTTTGCCAAATCCATAATATATTGTTTTTATTATATTTAAGTATTCTAAATCTACATTGGTTAATAGTGTTTCATTTAAATCAATCAATTTTTCTAAATCTGATTCTAAAATTTTCATATATTCAATAAATTCTATTCTATTCAAGGACTTGTTAAGAAAATGTCTAAATCTGTAATATAAAAAAGATATTTTTTTAGTGAAAAAATTGTCAAAAAATAAGCACGTTTTGACTACTTCGGTGCTGCATTTGAAAAAATTCTGAAAAAATAGACTTATTTTGACCAATTTTGAAACAGCAAAAACGCAAATTTAC
>JABSQU010000023.1:0-6341 GCA_013215685.1 Mycoplasmatales bacterium
TTATTTTAATTTTATTACTATTATGAATTTTGTTTCTTCATTCTTTTTTATCAAATATGGAAATTTTATTTTCCTCACTATACAATGAATTTTTCAATGCAAATAGAGAATTTTCTTCTAAAGTATTTAAAGAATTACTTTGAATCCCATATATTGATACTCCAGAATTTATTCTTGTTTTGACTATAGAATTATTAGAAGTTACGTACCTCATATTAAGACTTGTGATATATTTATTAATTTCATATAGAATATCGTTATTTTTTCTTTCTTTTAAAAAATTTCCTTTTACTGAATTTAAAATATTGAACTTATTTTTAACCGGGGTGAAGAAGCCGAAAATTGAATCACTATATGCAAATAAAACTGTATCATTTGAAAATTTATTTTCAATTTTCTCTAAAATAGTTTTCCTAATTTCATCAATATTTTCTTTTTTTTCATCATATACATCAATTTCAAATAATCCAAAAATTGCCTTTTTACATTTTGATTTCATTATGAGTTTACTAATAGCATTTTTAGAAAGAGCATGTCTTCAATATTTGGAATGAACAAAATTCACAGATTCAAAAAGAACGTTTGCAGAAACTAGAAATCCTATTGTTCCTTTTAAAAAAATAAAGAAAATTATAAATGAAGGGAATATTAATAGCGATGATTCCATTAGATATCTGTCGATTTCCATATCAATAGAATAATATGCATAAATTAGTCCAATTATAGAAAACGATATTATCAAAGAAAACATTGTATATAAAGATGTTTTTTTACTGAAATAATAATCAACTATTAAATAAATAGCTAATGTCGAAAATAGAAAAATGATTAAAAAATATACAAACTGGTTAATTTCATTTGATATTAAATAGTATAAGGTTAAATTTATTAATGAAAAAAGAGATGTGGTTGTGTTTTTTATTATGATAAAAATGAGAGGCAAAATAATGAAGAGGGGGACATTAAATTCAGGATCTATTTCAATTAAAATTAATTGAATAATTCACGCAATTGTTCCAATAAAAAAACCATTTATCGCGTCTAGAATATAAGATTTGATTTTAATTAGAATTGAGAAATTCAGAAAAATAAATCTTTCATACAAAAGGTATGAAGATATAAATAAAATTGTAAAAAATATTATTAATCCAAAGTCTTTTAATGCGAACATATTAAAATTATAATATTTTAAAAAAAATATATGCACACTACTATTTAAAAAATGGATGTATTAGTGGATATAATTTCTTATTAAATTTTTTTTATTGTTTTTTTGTCACACTTTTGCTTTTTGGTTTTCCTGCAGATAAAGATTTTTTATTTGTGGATTTTTTTGATATTGATGTCTTTTTTGATGTTGATGGTTTTTTTGAATTTTTAGGTTTAGTATCAGTTTCATTCATTGCAATTCTAATTTTTTTAGAGGCAACTCTAATAGCTTCTTTAATAGTATCAACAGTTTTATCCAAATCAAGATCTATCAAAGTTTTTTTAGCATCATAAACAAGTAAATCAATATTAGCCTTCACCTCTTTAGAATTAATATATTTTTTGCCTTCCAAAATTTCATTTGCTTGATCTAATAATTCTCTAATAATAGGCTCATAAAATGATTTCTTTTTAAGAATATTTTTCCTAGCATCTTTCCCTTCTTCAGATGTCAAATATATTCCTCCAATTGCAGCTCCTGCAATTAATAATATTTTCTTTATCATTATTTTTTACCACCTTTTTTTGTTTTAGAATTTTCTTCAGGTCCCATAGCAAGATCTTTTATTCTATCTAAAATTTTGTAAATATCATCTTTATTTCTAGAAATAACTTTGGCTGCTGATTTAACATTTTTTCTAGCAATAACTTCAAAAATATCAACGTAATTGGAAATCTTTGCTATTGTATCAACTGTTGGATTAAGCATTTCTGATTTATATGTAAGATCCTCTATCAAGTAATCTGCTTTTTTGTAAAAAATAACTTTTCTCCTTGAAGCCGCTGCAATATAAAAAATTGCCACAATAGATAGACAAATAGCTATTATTGATATTATAATTAAAGCCTTTGTAATTCCTGCCATAATGCTCCTTATTAAAGAATTATACTATTAAAGTATAAATTCGTCTCCATTCTTTCCTTCAGTTTTTAAAACACCATCAGTTTTCTCTAAGCCTAATGTTTCTCCTCCACATAACATCCCTTCAGATTCTATTCCCATTACCTTGGAATGTAAAATTGCCTCTCCATTTGGAAGCACCGCTCCTATGTTTGCGACAACAACTTTATTTCCAATTTCAACTTTATTATCATTTGTTACTATATTTAATTTTCTGTTTGTGATTACTTCTAGCAAAAATAATTTATCAGATTTAGGGTGATTTTTTTTAGAAATTATTTCTCCTATTTCAAATTTACTTTTTGAATCTTTAATAGTATAACCAAGTTTAGATATAGTTTCAATTTGATTTTTATTTATTGTATGCACTCCGTTTTTAGCTTCAAAATATTTTTCATAATTCGCTAAATTGAGTGATGTGACTACTTCATTTACACTGATAATGGTTAAATCTCCGATAGTCTTAGTGGTTTTATTTCCATTTTTATGAGATAAGGATATTAGTGCAGTTGAGCCTAATGATTTTTTGTTTATTATAATTAATGACATATATTTATTATACTTGCTATAATGTGGATATGAAATTAGGAATTATAGTTGACTCATCATCGGGGATGAGTAAAAAGGAATCAGAAAAAAGGGGATATGGATTTCTTCCTTTGTTTTTGAATATAGATGGACAAGAATACAGAGATGGAGTAGATATAAACAATGAGGAATTTTTTAAGAAAGTAAATATTGATAGTGATATTAGAACATCAGCTTCGCCACCGGGCCTTTCTGAAAAAATCATTCATGAATTCTCAGAGAAATATGATTATGTTATTGTTTATCCACTTTCAGAAAAATTATCATCACAATGTAGTAATTTAAAAATGGTTGCTCAAAATTTTGATAATGTTCATGTCGTTACTTCAAAAGCAGTTGGAAGAACAATTATTAAAGATATTGAAGAAATGGAAAAATATCTTGAAAAAAGCAGCATTTCTTGAGAAGAAGTTAAGAAAAAATTTCAAAAATTAACAGATTCTCACTATGGAGTTGCAGCTCCTAAAACAATGAAGTGATTAGTTAAAGGTGGAAGAGTTAGTCCCGCAGTAGCTGGAATGGCTAACTTATTAAAAATTGTTCCAATCATCTCATTAAAAGATGGATCTTTAGAAAAATTTGGAAAAGGCAGAGTATTCAAAAAAGCTATTATTAAAATGACAAAATTACTTAAAGAAGAAGTTGGGGATAACGTGGAATATGTTTTATATAACGGCGGAAATCCAGATATAGAAGAACATAAAAAAGACATTGAAAAAGTTATTGGAAAAAAATTAGAAATAATACCATTTCCTCCAGTTATTCTTTCACATATTGGTCCAGGGGTAATTGCTCTAATTACTAGAAAATCTATTACTAATAAATAAAAAAAGAAATAAAAAAAATGGCAGGGGTAACAGGACTCGAACCCGTGACACTCGGTTTTGAAGACCGATGTTCTACCAACTGAACTATACCCCTAAAGCATGCATATAATATTATAAGTAAAAAAAACTATTTTGTAGCTTTTTTAAAAACATCAATAACATCTTTAACGGATTTTATTGATTCCAATTCTTCGTCGGAAATTGTTACATCAAGTGTTTCTTCTGCCTCTGTAACTAATTCAACAATATCTAATGAATCTATACCTATATTATAGATATCAGATTGCATTTCAACTTTCTTAGTTGCTATCTTATTTAATTTATCTAATATTAGTTTTTCTATATTCATAGTAATATTATACACTTTTTAAAATTTTAAAAATGTAAGTCCTTGAGTAATTCTTTTTTTGCATTTTAGCAACTCATTTAAACGATATTGAGACGGATTGTTTTTTGTCATCGGCATATTTATAAGCTCATTCAACATGTCCATCGGATATTTGGATTTTTTTTATTACGTAATTAATTACAGAAGAAATAAAATTATCATTCAACACAGGCTCGCCTGATTCAATAACGATATATTTATAAAATTGATTTTCATTTAATTCAGGAAAAATTTTAAATTTAGAAAAATTAGAATTTTCGTTGTCGGTTTTATTGCCGCTATCATTTATTTCTAAATCAAGATGAGAAGATTCTTCTTTTTGATTGAGAAATTGTATTCCAAAATAAGTTCCAATTGTTGCTATTGAAATAAAAATTGGAAGAGCAGTGAAAATAATTCTATATTTCCTTTTCAATTGAAAGCCTTTTTAATCCTTCTAAAGAAATATTCTCAGCTTTTCTAATTTCTTTAATTGAATCTTGACTAAGAAAATGTCCTTCTGAATCTAAAAATAAATTAGAAGTAGATTTTTTTAAAAGAACTTTACCATCATAGCTATTTAAAATTGGATATTTATAAAATTCTGTTGTTATAAAATTAAAATTTGTTTTGAAAGATTTTATTGCCATTTGTTGATTTCAGGAATAAACTCCTCGATATTTATAAGGAATTATTTCTCCCTTTTTTTGATTCTCTTGATAACCAACACTGGTTTTTCCTTTATCATAATCATATTTTGTGGGCTCATTTAAATAAAGATTTCCATATTTTGAATATTTTTCTTCTTCATTTCCAATTGATATTTCTTTTTTTGAAATTGATTTATCGATTATTTCTTTATAACCTTTTGAATTAGAAGTTGTAATAACTTTTTTAGGTATTATTTCTAATTTATTTAACTGGTCATCAGCATTTTTAGAAAGATAAATTTCTCCTAATTCATAAGTTGGAACATATCTATTTCTCTGAGTCGGCTTATAGATTATTTTTGTATATTTTGTTTTACTCTCACTCTCAACTTCTTTGATTGGTAAATCTAATCCAAGATGATTACTATGCTTTACGCCTTTCATTTCGACATAAAATTCTTTAACTAAATCTATTTCTCCAAGATTATTGACTGGAACTATTAATTCTTTATTCATTGTTTCAAAATGAGGCTTAAGGGATATTTTTCTTAAAATTATCGGCCCAGAAAGATAAGCTATATGAATCTCTCTTATTTCATGAAACTTGTAATTTTTTAAATGTCCATGAGTAAATTTATATTGATTATTTTTATCTAAATGAATAATTGGATTTTCTTCATTAGTTTCAATTTCAAATTCATTATTTATATTTACTAAAATAGAGCCGCCAAAAACCATTTTTCCTGTGTGACCTTTATCGACAATGACATCAAAAGTATCATCGTTTAAATGTCTGACTATTTTTATATTGAATTCTTTATTTGTATTAGAATTTGCGATGCTTGTTAGTCTTTGATGAGCCTTAATTTCTCAAGAAACCACTTCTTTTGATTGATTAATGTTTTGTGCTAATATCATTAATAAAATAATAAATATATCAATTTATTCATAGCTTCATTTTTGTATTTATAATAAGTGGTTTTGCTTCAATAATCAAGATATCAATTTGAATATTCATCATTTTTTATAAAATCCTTTTTAATAATCATGCATTCATCTCTTGTAAGCAATTCTAAAATATTTTCAAATAAAGAAATTCCACCAATATCACCTCATTTAATTTTTAAATCAAATCTTTTCATATATTCTTTTTGCTTAATCATTTTTGCATACATTAAACAAATCTTTAGAACAAAATCTTTTCTTTCCTTATATGGAATGTTTTCAATTTGTCATTTATTCATTTATCTCCTCCAATTACATATGTGTGAAAAGAAATGATATGAAAAAAATAGGAAAATAAAAAAATCCCGAGGGATTGTCTTCAGAAGCCATTACTATATGTAATTTCGGCCACCTTCATAGTCACTACTGTGAAATGGTGGCCCCAACCGGAATCGAACCGGTGACACACGGAGCTTCAATCCGTTGCTCTACCGACTGAGCTACAGGGCCATGGCGGTCCAGACGGGACTTGAACCCGCGATCTCCTCCGTGACAGGGAGGCGTGTTAACCACTTCACTACTGGACCATTTTTATTGCTAAAATATTATATCAAAAAATATTCAGATTATCTTAATTAGTTATTTTAAAATCCCTAATTTCTCTATATCTAAAACAAGAAACATCATGACCATTTATAATCCCTATTGCTTGAAGATAGGCATAAATGATAGTTGAGCCGACAAATTTCATGCCCATTTTCTTTAAATCATCTGAAATAGAATCTGATAAAGAGTTTTTTGTTAATTTACTTAATGAATTATCTGAATTATTATGAAGCGGATTTTGATTGACA
>JABSQU010000023.1:6351-15626 GCA_013215685.1 Mycoplasmatales bacterium
CATAAATAAGCTGAAAAACTTCCATATTTTTCTTGAATTTTTAAAAATAACTCTGCATTTTTAATTGAAGAATTGATTTTTAATTTGTTTCTAACAATACCTTTATTTTTAAGTAAATTTTCTATCTTGTCTAGATTATATTTTGATACTTTTAGAGGGTCAAAATTGTCATAAGCTTTTTTATATTCTTGTCTCTTTTTTAAAATTGTTTCTCAAGAAAGTCCAGCTTGTGCTCCTTCTAAAATTAACATTTCAAAAAGGAGTCTGTCTTCAAAAACAGGAACACCTCATTCCTTATCGTGATACTGTATGTACAACATATTTTCTAAATTAACTCATAAGCATCTTTGTTTTTTTTCTAAATTAAACATTAAAAATCCCCCTTTTAATTAATTGAAATATTAATAATTATAACATTTAAAAAAATCAAGAAATATAAAAAAATGCCCATTTTAGGGCATTAGGTGATTTCTCATTGGTTGCGGGAGCCAGATTCGAACTGACGACCTTCGGGTTATGAGCCCGACGAGCTACCGGACTGCTCCATCCCGCTATATAATTTTTTGAGCATATACATTATACAAGATGAAAGATTTATTGTAACAATAATTATTTAATTATTTAAAATAAAAAAAATACCTAATTATTTTGATATTTTTTAATAATATTTTTATTTGACAAAAGCTTCTAATACCGCCTTAGCAATCATGTGATTATTTTCAACAACACTTCCTGAAATACCAATTACTCTAACTAAGTTACTATTTTTGTCTCTAACAGGAATACCGCCAGGAAAAGTAATTAACCCTTCGTTAGAATGTTCAATGTTAAATAATGAGCCTCCGGATTGAGATAATTTACCAATTTCTCTTGTATTCATTTTGAAAAATGCTGTTGTTTTGCTTTCTTGATTGAAATATCTTTACTTCTTAATCAAGCATTTCCATTCTTTCAAAGGCAACTAAATTTGCCCGTGAATCTACAATTGCAACATTCATTAAAAGATTATTTTCTTTTGAAGTTTGAACTGCAACTTCCGCCATTTTTTTGTGCTTGTTTTAAATTTATGTTCACAATTTCCTTCGATATATAATTAAAAATAACTAGAATAGTTATTGTAGATGTCGTTACATTATATGGCGTTTTTATAGCTTTAAATTTTAAAAGTTGTAAATTTAAATTAAAGTGTAGTTAAAGGAACTCCTGTTGCAGCTCAAATTATTCATAAAGATCCAATTAGAATAAATGTTATTGTAAGCATAATTGGAGTAACAAATTTAACTTTCTCTCAGAAAGGTAAATATAGTCTTGTTTTCTTATAATCAGATACGTTAGTACCTCTATTTTTATTGTATTCAACAAGTTGTTCTTGTTTATATTTCTCAGCTCTAATTTTGGCCTTCTTTTGAAAAAGCACATAAATCACTAGGCCTATCAAAATAAATAAAGTTCCAATAATATAATCTACCCCTCCCATACTTTGAAAGGATGTTGATTCTGCTGGTCCCGTTAATTTATTCATTATTCTCCTTTTTAAGAATTATTATGATTATATTATATATAATCTTCTTAAAATTGAAAAGGTCAATCTATGTGAAATATCGCCTTTAATACTCTTTTAATTGTGAAAATATAATTAAAAATAATTGGTATTAAAACTTAAATTGTCTTAAACTAAAAAATATAACATAAAAAAATAGTTCATATTTTGATATTTTTTAATAAATTTATTCAAGGATATATTTTTAAATATTATTTACTATAATGATTTCGATGAAAAGAACAATCAGACGACATTTACCAGCAAATAAGAGTAAATGAAAAATATATTTTAAATTATTTTACCCAATGATATTTGGAGCAACTTTGTTTGCTCTAAATGGTTTTGTTGATAATTTTATGGTCGGTCACATCTCCCAAGGAGTAACAGCTTTATCAGCAGTAAATTCATGAACTGGAATTATCATCGGAGTATTTGTTGGAATTGCAGCCTCTGGATCAATAACAATGGGTAAATATTATTTTTCAAATGATTACGAAAAAGCTAAAGATGTTTTTAGATTAAGAATACAAATTTCGGTAATTGCAGCAATTATTTTTTCAATTGCAATGCTTTCAGCCAACGAAGCAATGATAAAAGTTTTCTTGAAAGAAAGCGATAATAAAAGTTCTTTGAGTCAAGAAAATTATTCAATAGCATTTGAAAATGCAAAGAAATATTCGAAAATAATGACCCTTCAATGAGTATTAATCGCAGTATCATTTAACTTAGGAACACCTCTTAGAGAAATTGGTCATGGAAAAGTTACAATTTACTATGGATTAGGAACATTAACAACCAATATAGCTTTAAATGCCATTCTTATGTATGGATTCCAATTTGGAGTAAGTGGTGCTGCATGAGGAACTGTTGCAGCAAGAATTGTTGCCATAATATGATGTACAACATATATGATAAAAAAACAAATTAAAATTAGATTTAACTTTTGAGAGATATATATTTTCAAAAAACAAGCTGTGACTGACTTTATGAAGAATTGATTTATGTTTGTTTCATATTCAAGTACAACTATATTTATCATTTTAAGAAATTATTTTTATGATGCTGGTTACACCGTTTCTTCCGATACCATTGGAAAAGGAGTTGGAGCAATGTCAGTTCTTGCTCTTACAGGAGCAATAGTGAATGTTTTTATGACAACTTTTTCTTGCTTAGCCTCAATTTCTATAAATGTTGTTGGTTCTGATGTTGCCAAAAATAACTTAAAACAAGCTAGAACGAATGCTTATGAATTAAAGGGATTTTTAACAATAATGTCAATATTTATGTCTTTATCTTTAGTAATATTTGCATCTATAGTACCGTATTTAGAATTCTTTTCCAAAAATCAATATGATTCATCAATCCCGAGAAATCTTATATTTGATAGCAATGCACAATTAATAAGTGTGCGTAACACCTCATATGTTATTGCCTTCTTTTATCCATTTTGAATTTGATTTTCATCATCATACAGAATTGCAGCTTCGGCTGGAAAAGGGAAATGATTCGCCTTTATTGATTGATTTACAACAGGTCCTATTCAACTAACATGAGCTGCATTTGTAATGCTTTATTTAGTACCTAATTCAGGTTATTTACAAAGAAATTTCTGAATGTCTTATAGTATCTTTTTCCTATCAGATTTTATTAAATTAATATTAATGGAAATAATTTTCTACAGATTAAACTGAGATAAAGATGATTATAAAAGTAAAAAAATAAAAATGATTAAAAGTAAAACATATTAAAAAACACATTAGTTGAATGTGTTTTTATTTAAATTAATTTTATTTTTTTGTTGCTTTTGCAGTTTTTGAATCAACTTTAGTTTTTTCTTCAAAATTTGCTTCAAGAGCTTTTTTAATTTTGCCATGTAAGACTTCTGCTTTAGGTCCAAAAATACCTTGAACATGAGTTTTAGAAACTTTCATTACACCCATAGCTCCTGCTGCTTTTAATTTTTCTTCTGAAACTTTTGAAGAATCTTTTACATCAAATCTTAATCTTGTTGCACAGTTAGCAGTTTTAACTATATTTTCTCTTCCACCATAAGCTTCAATAATAGCAATTGCTTGAGGGTCTATTTCAGATGATCCTCCTTTTGAAGCTTTATAGTCCGCTTTTGTAAATAGTTTAGTATTTCCTCCACGTCCTGGTGTTGATAAATTAAAGTGTTTAATTCATCAATAAAAGACGAAGTAGTAAATTGGAATTAAACCTGCTCCTATTACGTACATTCATCAGAAATTTGTTCCTTTTGCTACTGGAATCATTCCATAGATAATTGTATCTATGAATCCTCCTGAAAATGTCATACCTACATGAGCACCTAAAAGGTTCATTAATAAGAATGAGAAGGCTGCCATTGTAGCATGGAATCCTCAGAATAATGCAGGTGCTAAGAAAACAAATGTAAATTCAATTGGTTCAGTAACTCCTGTAACAAATGATGTTAGTGCAGCAGGGAAAATAATTGCTGCTGCAGTCTTGCGGTTTTCTTTAGGGGCTGCCATTACCATTGCAACTCCGGCAGCAGGGAGTCCAAATTGCATGAACGGGAATTTCCCTTGCATAAATCTTCCTAAATTTATTCCAAGTTCATCTTTAAAGAAGATAAAGGCTTTAGCAGAATGTTGTGTAGTTACACCACCTGCTGTTGTATGACTTCATGTAATGTTGTCATATGAAAGGCCATTAACTCCTAGTCAAATAAATGAATCTCCTTGTAATTGACCATTAAGATCACTAATTAGATTCTGAGAAACACCAGTTAAGGCATTACCATCTGCTTGTCAACTAGTAAGAGAACTAGTAACATCTCCACCCGCTGAAGTTCATCATAGTGGTGCGTAAAATACGTGGTGAAGTCCAAATGGAATTAAGGCTCTTTCCACATATCCAAATACAAATGAATCTAGGCCAGCTACTTTTCCGGAATATTCTCCAAAATAGGCTAAACCAATACCCACTCATGGCCATACTATTAGAAATAATAATGATAATGGAATCATAAATAATATGACTACAAAGGGCACAAATCTTTTACCTCCAAAAAATGAAATTATTGAAGGTAATTCTATTTCGTGAAATTTGTTGTATGCAAAGGCAACAACAAATCCGACGATGATACCACCAAATACAGATGTATTCATAGAAGTAATACCTAAATTAGAACCAACTAACTTAAAGAGCCTTCTTCCTAAAGTTTCATCAATACTTGATACCCAATCACTTGGGTTTAAATCTGAATTTGATCCTACAAAAAATATTTCTGCAGAACCGGTTTGATTATATGAGCCACCAGTTCAACCTTTTGGTGATGGATCACTAGCCATTTGAATAAATGGTGTCTGAATTGCATTGAAAACTAAAAATCCAATTAAGCCGGCAAAAACAGCCGTACCAATATCATCCGTGAATGATATAACAATGGCAACCATAAATAAAGCCGGCATTGCTCCAAACACTGGATCACCAAGGTTCTTAATAAATTGACCAAATGTTCCAGCGGATGTTTGCGACTGTATAGCTGCTCCCACTCCCAAAAATAAACCGGCAATTGCCATAACGGAAATAGGTAGCATAAATGCTCCCGATATTCTGGATAAAAATCTTTTTGCTCCCCCGTTATTAGCGTTATCTTTTGCTGATTTTTTCTTTGGAGTAAAAGCTGCTTTTCATGTTTTTAAAAATGTCATAAGCTTTTCCTTTCAAATTTTTAAAATGTAACACTTGAATAGCATTCAAAAGTCGTGAACAAAAGTTCAAAGCTTTTTGAATACATGTGAATTATCATATAAATCATCTTTTTTATTCAAAAATTGAAAATATTTACAAACTAGATAAAATTAATTGTAAATGATGGTTAAATTAAATGAATACATATTATATAATTCTATTAATCAAGAATACATAGAGGTAAAATTAATTATGGAAATAAAAAATAATCTTATTAAATTAAAATTAGCAAAAAATGAAATTGATTCAATTAAATATAAAGATAATGAAATATTAAATACAACTCAGAGATGACAAAAGAAATTTCCTATTTTATTCCCAGCAATAGGACTTTGAAAAGCTTTTGAAGTTAATGAAAGTAAATATCCGATAAGAAAACATGGATTTTGAAAGAAGCTTGAATTAAATAAATCACTTCATGAAAATAGAATTGAATTAAAGGGAGTATCAAATGAATCTGAATATCCTTTTAAAATAAATATATTCCAATCAATAACAATAGACAAAAATTGAATTGAAGTCTCAACAAAATTATCAGGAAAAGAAGTACCCTTTCAATTTGGATATCATCCAGCTTTTAATTATGATTTGGGAAATTTTAAACTTAAAACAAAAGCATATACAATTAAACACGATCTTACAACAGATCAAGTTAATTTAGATATTAATCATATAAGTGAACTTGACTGACAAAATGTCGATACATTCATCATAAATAATCAAGAACTAGTATTAGAAAATAAAGAATATAATTTAAAAATAACAACAAATCTTCCATACATTGGAATATGAACAAATGGTGACAAATATTTATGCATCGAACCATGATCTAATTTACCAGCAGTCTTTAAAGAAGATAATTCAATAATAAATAATCAAGAAATGAAAATGAAAATTGAAATAATAGAAAGGAATAATTAATGAAAATTGAAAATGTAAAAATTATTAATCATAATAACACAATAAATAATGCTGATATTACTTTAAAAGATGGAAAGATTCTATCGATAATACCTAAAGAGGGAGAAGGATCAAAAATTCTTATGCCAGGTTTTATTGATACGCATACACACGGTATTGGGGGACATGATTTTATGGATGGAAAAGAAGCAACTGAAACAATTACTAGCATCTTTCCAAAATTTGGTGTTACATCTATATATGCAACAATAATGACAAGAGAAAAAGAAGTTATGCTTAATTCACTTAAAGAAATTTCCGAAGCAAAATCTAGAGGAGCAAACATTTTAGGAATTCATGCAGAAGGACCCTTTATTTCTTTAGAAAAAAAAGGTGCACATAATCCTGATTTAATTATCAAAGGTAATGAAAGAATTCTTATAGAACAATTTAATGCTTCACAAGGAATGCTTAAAAAAATTACTTTTTCTCCCGAAACTTGTGATGATGATTTTATTAAAAGAATGATTGAATTAAAAATAATGCCATCAATAGGACATTCAAATGCATCATTTAAAAGAACAATTGAAGCCATTGAAATGGGTTCACTTCACTCAACACATTTATGAAATGCAATGTCAGGAGTACAAAATCGTAATCCAGGAATGGCAGAAGCAGTTATTTATGATGATAGAGTTTTTGCAGAATTAATCACCGATTTTGTTCACGTTGATAAAGAAACAGTTTTATTTACCTTAAAAACTAAAAAACCTGAACATATAATTTTAGTAACCGATTCAATCAGACCAGCCGGTCTTCCAGATGGAGAATCAGAATCAGGCGGAATTATTATTGAAAAAACAGGTCCTAAAATTGTTTTAAAAGGAACAGATACAATCGCTGGATCAGGTGCTACTATGTATGAATGTGTTAAAAATTTAATTGACCTTGAAATACCACTTGAAGATGTGGTAAAAATGTCTTCATATAATTCTGCAAAATCATTAAACTTAGAAAATAAAGGTTTTATCCAAGAAGGCATGGACGCAGATTTTGTTTTAATGGATCAATCATATAAAATAATTAAAACTTTTATTGCTGGAAAAGAATATTAATAATTAAAAATAAACCTTATTAAAAGATTTATTTTTTTATTTTATTTTTGTAGTGATTATTTTGATTCATTAAATCAATTTCTCATTCTTCTGGCTGATGGCCTATTTTCAAATGATAGCCCTTCAGTCATTTTTTCTCATATAAACCTAAAAATAAAGATATTAAAATAAATGATAAGAAAAAGATTAATTTTATTAATGCATCTAGTTTATTAGCATCATTAAATCCAGTTGAATCGACAATTCCTTCGATGATTGTATATGTAAACCCAATAGAAACGAATATACAAGAAATAATTGCTGAAGGAAGAAAGAGTTTACTTTTTTCAACTTTAATTCTCTGTGTTTTTCTATTAATTAATCCACCTACAACTGATCCAGAAATTGCTAAATAAATAATTAAGGAGTTGTAGTTCGTTATGATGTTAATAAAACTATAAACATAAAACTTACCGTGTGATGGTTTTCCTTCTCTTCACACAAATGTTCCAATTGCTCATAATAAAATAGTTAAAGAAACATAAATAGTAAATAAATATCCAAAAGCATAAAGTCGATTTGTTTTTCTTTTAAAGCCTATTTTTTGCATAAAAGATCTAAACATTATCAAAATCATTGATTCATTTCGATTATTAAGATCCTCAAATTGAGACATTGAAGCTAATATATATCCATTAATTGTTGAAATAACACCAATAGATATTAAAATATTAAAGAGTTTTTTTACTCATGAAGGTGTTCGATCAAAAATACCTTCAATTGAGCCTTCTTTTGAACCAATACCAAATGAAATACTTACAAAAATATAAATCGCTAAAATTATAAAAAGAGCTGAAAGAATTGCTTTAGTATTTTTGTTAGGATTCTTCATGTTTTTTCTAATTGAAGAAGCTTCATAAAAACCATCAAAAGCAAACATTATTGCAGGTATACCAGTTAATAGAACCATTGATGGAAATAAACCTTCTAAACCTTTTGCAGTTTCAACTTCAAGTGCTCCATCACCTACTTTTTTATGCATTATTTCATCAGGACTTAATGGCATTGAAAGTGCAATTATCGGAATTATCAATAAAGGAATCATTTGAATAGCTGTAAAAAATCACTGAGATATTTCAGAAAATCTTAAAGAAATAAGATTGACAATTAAAAGATATGATCCAAGTCCTAAAGCTAAAAATAAGATTTCAGTGTGATTTAATTCTAAGCCAACACTTTGCCAAGCGTCAATTGCAAAAAATGGCATAGTTGTTATTGTTATCGGAAGAAAAAATACTACTAAGAAATTTTTTGATGATTCTGATATAAATGAAGGCATGAATTTTTTAGATCACTCTAATATTCCTGTATTGGTCTTAGATGTTGAAGAGATTTCAATCAATGCAATACCTAAACATATAACTCCAAATCCACTTGTAATTCATGCACCAATTAAAAAAGCAAAATTTCCTTGTGATAATGAAAAAAGAGATTTGTTTTTAAAGAAAATTCCAGCTCCTATAACAGAACCGATAACAATAATTATTGCAGATAACAATGTAATTTTCTTTTTTGTACTCGCTATAAAAACCTTCCTTTATATTCTTAAAATATCAATATTTGTTGTTTGCTCATTCAAATAAAAATTGATTTCTCAATTAAGAATATTATAATATATAAATGTTTTTAGATATATTTTGAGTGTTATTTAAAAATATTATTAAAAATGCTGTATCAAAAATAGACCGTTTACGTTTTGTTAAATGAATTTTTTAAAATTAATATATTTTTTGATAATACTTCGAAATTACATTATCAAAAAACGATTTTTTTCACCCCTTGTTTTTAGTATTTTTATAGATAAAAGTTTTATTAACAATGCGATTTTAAATTAAATATTTATAGCCCGTTTATTTGTCCTGAAAAATTTTTTCATTCTCATTTAACCTTATATATAATAATGGCATTTTTTATCTTTATAAAATTTGCTGTGAAATTTG
>JABSQU010000024.1 GCA_013215685.1 Mycoplasmatales bacterium
CTTTACTTTTGGTCATTTTATTTTTTATTGATCAAAATAAAACTATTGAAAATAAAGTTATCAAAATTATTGAATCTATAATTAGAAGTAATTTATCATCTTTAAATACATATAAAAGTGATAATCCTATAGAAATAAGAATATAGATAAAAATAGAAATGACTGCTTTTTTATATTTTATTAACAGCTCGGATAATTTCCTCAGTAATTTCATCATTAGCTCCTGTATATTTTTTAATTGCTTTTTCTAAAGAATGCTTTTTAATATATTCATTTATTTCTTTTACTTCAAAATCGTCAAAGTCTAAACCTGAAAACGCATATGCTAATGCTTTTACGATTTCAGTTACATCAATCTTGTTTTTATATCCGTATAATATTGGTCTCATAAATCTATCATTATAGCCAACTTTTCTTTTGACTCCTCTACCTACTCTTGTAACATCGTCATTAATATCTTTATTTGAAATTCTTTCTAATATTTTTATTGAATATTCATTTAATTCTTCTATTGAAAAATCAGATTTATGAGCAATTAAATTTACAAAATTACCCAATAGTTTTTTAATTCTTTCAACAAGCTCCATATGCTTTGTAAATTCATTAATATAGTTAAATTTATTTTTAATTCCATATCACGCGATCAAAGAATGTGTTGCATTTAACATAAATAATTTTCTTTCAATGAATTTTTCCAAAGAATCAGAATATTTCACTAATTTTATTTTTTCGCCTATTCATTTGTTAGCATCGAATACTAATTCAAAAAAGACTTCTACATCTACATCTAAATTTTCTTTTCTTTGATTTGGAACAATCCTATCTACAGCACAATTAACAAATGCAATATATTTGTTGCAATAATTATTTTGGTAATCATTAAGTAATGGCTTTATCTCATTTTTTAAAACATTTGAAGCATTAATTCCATTTTCAATCGCAACTATATTCAAAGGTTTTTCAATTCCTAAATTCATTCTTTTTTCAATGGCATCTAAGAATAGTCTTTTTAAATTATGAAGATTTGAAATACCAATAGAAATAAACACTAGTTCAGACTCAGCTATCGCTTGAGAAGCTAATGAATTTTCAGAAATTATATTAATTCCTTTATATCCTAAAACTTCATCAATTTTTGAATTCTTTCCTTTTTGAATTACTTTGTATTTTTTTATTTTATTAATTTTTTCTATCAAATCCGTTGAAACATCTAAAAAAGTTATATCATAATTATTTTTTGATAATACATAACCATTTAGTCCTCTTCCAATATTTCCTGCTCCAATTTGAACGGCTTTTTTCATTAAGCTAAATATTCCTTTAATTCTTCTAATGAATTTAATTTAGACATTTCTTTAACTAGATTTTTATTTTCTAGTTTGATTGCAAGTTCAGTTAATAAATCAATGTGATTTCCATCATTTACTGCAATTGAAATAATAAGGTGAACTGTTTCCCCGTTTCAATCCAACCCCTTTGGATGAGCAATAATTGCAATTCCTTGATTTTTAATTCATTTAGAAGATCCAGACTGTCCATGAGGAATTGCTACTCCGTTACCAATATAAACTGAAACATCCTCATTTCTTTTATGCATTGATTCAATATATTCTTTTTCAATAAAATTGTTATTTAACAATAATTTTCCAGAAGCTTCAATTGCCCCTTTTATTGTTCTTACCCTTGAGTTAAATTGAACATTGTTTTCATTTACCATGTCAATTAATGACCCTATCTTTGTTTCATTTTCTTCTTCTATTTCAAGCTTTTTATCATTAGTTGATTTTAATTGCTTAATTAATGATTCATATTGGACACTATCTAAAAAGTTATTTACTAAAAATTGTGAAGTAGCGTTTTCAGTTTTAGCTCTTTCTGCTAAAGATGATTGAACAACAACTAAATCAGGATTTTCTTTTGATAAATCTCTGATTGCAACATTTTTAACTTTAACATCTAATCCCTCTTTTTTAATAAGATTTCTTAAAATACCTGCACCCATTACTGATGATCCCATTCCAGCATCACATGCAAATATTATTGATTTTATTTTTGAAGTATTAAGAGTGCTTTCTTCACTAACATATTTAGATTTTTTACCTTTTTTAGCATTCATTATTGCAATAGCTTCATTTTTCGAAATATTTTTCTTAGTTGTATATTTTAGTAAAAATACAGCAACTACAAATGACACTACTGTGGCTAATCCAATGGACAAGGCTAATCCAATATAATCTTTAGCTCCTTTTGCTGATTCTGCAAAAAGAGCGATAACTGATCCCGGAGAGGCGGGAGCAACTGCTCCTGCGTCAAAAATTTGTAGAATTGCAACACCTGTTGCTCCACCTGCGATTGTTGCTAGAATCAAAATTGGTCTCATTATTATAAATGGGAAGTATACTTCATGAATTCCTCCGAAGAAATGAATTACAGAAGCAGATCCAGCAGATCCTCTTTGTTTTTTGTCCATCAGCATATATGCTAGAAGTAGTCCGAATCCAGGCCCAGGATTAGATTCTATATAGAATAATATAGATTTTCCTGTTTCCTGAACTTGAAGAATTCCTAATGGAGTGAATACTCCATGATTTATAGCGTTATTTAAAAATAATGTCTTTGCTGGCTCTACAAATATCGAGGTCACCGGCAAGGCGTTGTAATTTGCTAGCGGATCAACTATTGATCCTAAAGTTCATGTTAAACCATAAACTGCAAATGGTGTTATGAATAATGAAAATACTAATGCCCCTAAACCAAATATTCCAAATGAAAAGTTATTAACAAGCATTTCAAATCCTGGTTTTACTTTTCCTTCTCAATTCATTTCTATCTTTTTAAAAATAAATGCAAATAAAGGACCCGAAATCATTGCCCCTAAAAATTGTGGTCCAAGATTTTCTGAAACAGATCAAAATCCTGATGCAAATAAATCTGCACCACCAATAATTCCGGCCGAAGCAAGAGCACCCATGTACCCTCCTCTATCACCATATATTTGTTTTCCTCCTAAAAAACCTATAAGAATAGGTATAAGATATTTTATTACTGGACCAACTATATACTTATCGATTGAACTAACAGGAGTTCATCCGGTTGGTATAAAGAAAGCAGTAGCTAATCCTCAGGCTATCATTACTCCAATAATTGGCATAATCATACCCGAAAGGGACGTACCGATTTTTTGTATTAAAACTTTAGCACTTTTTCTATTAATAGATAAATTCATTTTCCCCCTTGTGAAATTTCTATATATGCTATCATTTATATAAATCAATACTTTCCTATATATCTAAATTATATTAGAATTAATCGAGTAATAATTTCTTATTTGGAAAATAGTTTCCATCATTAGAAAAATTTATATTATAATTTTTATATGAATAACTTTAATAGTGAAATAAATAAAGAAATACATATTTTGGAAAAGCTTCTTTTACTTGATAATAAAGCCAATTCAACTGATAGAAATATAGCCAATTCTCTACTCTCTTTTTGAAAAAAAAGAGAGCCTTTACCTGATATAACAAAATTAGGAGAGATATTAAATATCGGGCCGCCAAGCATATCAAAATTTTTAAAAAAATATAAAATGAGATCATTCCCTATCATAAAATATATTTTTGAAATAAATTCTAATTATCATATTTATAATTCAGATGAAAATAAAGTAAGTGAAAATAATGACATAATAGATGCCATAAATAAAATAAAAAATGCCCGGAAAATAATTATTGTTGGGGCCGGCAATTCGGGAGTAATGGGAAAAATGTTTTATACAAGATTGGTTTTGCAAGGGTGAAATGCATTTTTTCTAGATGGAGAACCTGATCAGATTAAATTAATGAATCGAGCAAAAGAAAATGACCTCATTATTTGTGTCTCTTTTTCAATGTCTCATCAATGAACTAAATGATTGTGAAAAAAAAGGGTAAATTCTATCTTCTTTACTTATCAACCAATTACGGGAGATGATAAAAGACTCTGTTTTGTTACTTCAAGTGATAAAAACATAAAATATACACAAGCCTCTGCGCACACTTATTCTGAAACACTTTTCATTTTAGAAGAAATTCTTCATTATTTGAAAAAAATAAAAAATGAATTTTAATTGAATAAAAAGAGTATTAAAAAATTATGCTAGTGCATAATTAATTTTTAAAATTCAAGTTTAACATCTTCTTTATCTTTTTCGTTTGCTCTAAATAATGGTAATGTTGATAACCTCATACTTGAAGCGACAACATTGGTAGGTCAAATAAAAAGATTTGAATTAAACATTGTAACTTCAGAATTATAAAGTCTTCTTGCAGCTCCAATTTCTCTTTCAAGGTATGCTGCTTCTTCCATTGTTTCTTTAGCAAGAGAATCCGCTTTAAGGTTTGGATAATTTTCTGCAACTGCAAGAATTTTTGCAGATAATGCTTCTAATTTTCCAGAATCCTTTCCACCTTCAAATGTTGCTTTTCTTAATTTTGTTAGATCTGTTAATGTTGATCTTTCATATTTAATATATGACTTTGTAGCATCAACAAGTTTAACTAGAGTATCTCTTCTCTTTTTCAACTGAACATCAATTCCTGATGCAGTTTCATTTATTTTCATTTGAGATTTCAACAATGAATTTCTCTTTACTACATGGATGATTATTGGTATTATTAATAAAAATAATAAATATCAAATTGTTTTTCCAAAAATTGAGGCCTCAGCATTTCTTTTTGTATTATCAACATTTGGATTAAAGCTTTTATTTTCCTTATTTGATGGGTCAACTAAATTTGCCATTTTTCTCCTTTTTTTAGCGATATACGCTATGCTAATTATAAATGATTTTATCAATATCTTTTATTTTATTAATAAAATAAAAACCCAGTGGGTTTTTATGCTGCCAAGTATTCTTTTAATGAAGTGGATAGCGGAACTCAGAAAATAGAAATTCCTATGACTGCATATCCAACTAAAGGAAGTATTGACCATAATGGTGTTAAATCATAAAGAACCAAGAATGGTGTTGTTATGTTTAAAATCGGTATAAAGGCAATAATTGTCTCGAATTCTCTAAATCATGATTGGTATTCTTCAAATTTGATTCCAACTACTATTGAAGCAATAATATATGCAACAGCTGTAAATAGTAATCAAATAGCCATTGTAATTCCCTTTTTAACTTTTCCTCTAATTTTGGAATCAATAAGTCTCATCCCCATTGCAATTACCATGTAAAATGCTAAAAATCCTATTACATAAATTATTATTTTGCTTGTGGCACCATCAATTAATTCTCCCTTGTTGTAATAAACAAGTAATATTGGCGCAGATATAACAACAAGAAGTATTGTTACTAAGAATATAAGCGCATCTGCAACTACTTTACCAAAAAGAACAGCAGATTTATGATTTGTAAGATAAGCAACTCTATTTTTATCTAATGTAGACTTATCTCTAAGAATTGAAAATAATCTAAGACCAATTGCTCACATGACAACTGTTGAATATGCTCTTGCTATTTGACCTCATGTTTGCTGTTGAATATCTAATCCTGGACCATCTTCAAGTTTTCCTTCAATAAGAATAGGTAGCATTGATATTAATAAGGCAGCAAACATCATTACAAATGCAGAAACATTAAATTGAGTTTTAATCTCTGATTTTGTTATAGTTCACATTTTTAATAAAAATGGCCTATTTTTAACTTTTGTTGCTTCCACTATAAATCCTCCCCTTTAAATACAGATTCTGCGATATTTTTATCTCTAAGTGATGAATATATATAGTCCTTTGATTTAATAAGTTCTTTATTTACATCTTTAAAATATTTAATATCGTCGGCAATAATTGTTGTGTAATCTTTTTCTTTTTTTACACTTTGAACAAATTCCATTTTTAGAATTTTATCAATATTTACTTCTGCATTTACTCTAATAAAGATTCTGTTGTCATCAGTTTTTCTAGAATCAACTAGAAATCCTTCTTTAAGAACAAAAAATTCTTCACACATACTTTGAACGACTTCCATTCTGTGAGACGTTAAAATAATAGTCACATTTTTAAGATCCATAAATATTTTTTTAATCTTTTCAACCATGATTGGATCTAATCCATCAAATGGTTCATCAAGAAATAAATATTCCATGTTTGGATTTAAAAGTGATGATATTACTTTTATTTTTTGTTGATTACCTTTTGAAAGTGATTTTATTGGACTATTTAGCATTTCAGTGAAGTCCATTTTTTTTGCTAATGGTTTGACTTTTTCATCAACCATATCTTTTGATAAACCATATAATTCTCCAATCATGTAAAAATGTTTTATTACTTTAATCGGATTTTTTGGTTCTGCCCCCGCTGCTAAATAAGATAATTTTTTTCTAAAATTTTTATCTGCAGGCTTGCCATCTACTGTAAATTTCCCCTCATGTTTTTCAATAAAATTGGCAAGTATGTTAAATGTTGTTGTTTTTCCGGAACCGTTAAAGCCTATTAAACCTGTTATTTTGTTCTTTTGAAAGTTCATTGTAACGTTTTTTAAAGCTTTTGTTCCATTACCAAATGTTTTTGATAAATTGTCTATTTTGAATGACATATTTTTATTATACATTATTTATTATTAATGTATATATAAGATCAAAATGATGTAAATAAAAAACATACAAAAAAGTATCTAAATTAAAAAGTATTAATATATTTTTGAATAAATAATATAATTTGTTTATGAAATATTCAATTTTAGTATGTGCATATAATGCAGAAAAATTTATTAAAGAATGTCTTAATTCTCTTGTTAGTCAATCTATTAATAAAAAAGAATATGAAATAATCCTTATCAATGATGGATCGAATGATAACACAAGAAAAATTGCTGAAAAATTTGATGATGTCAAAATTTTTAATCAGGAAAATCAAGGACTATCTGCAGCAAGAAATAAAGCGATTCAATTGTCAAAAGGAGAATGAATAGTATTTGTAGATGCCGACGACTATATTTCTTTGGATTTTTTAGAGATCGCAGAAAAATATAAAAATGATGATTCAAAAAACTTTATTGTAATGAAAGAATTAAAAGATTATAAAGCTGAGAAAATTGATAATAAAATTCAGCAGAATAAAATGGATGATTCAGTTGCCGGGAGAATCATACAAAGAAATTTATTTGATAATTATAAATTTCCTAGTAAATATAAATATGCTATCGAAGATTGAGATTTCTATGTACATAAAATAAAAGAAATAAAACCACTAGATTTAAGAAATAAAAAATCTTTTTATTTTTATAGATACAACGATCAATCATTATCTAAATCTAACAAAGTGTATCGATCAAGATTAGAACATGCATTGTCAATTTTTGAAAATGAAAAATTAAGAAAAAATAATTTGGAAGAAAATATTGTGGGACACCACTATGAGCATCTTTATATGATGTCTAAACTTTGATTTCCTGATTTGTTACCAAGAGTTAAAAAAATAAAATTCAGATCAAAAATTAGAATTTCTACAAAAATACAATTTTATATTGTTAAACTTGGTATATTAAATTGAATCATAAGAAGAACACAAGAAAAAAAAGACATTTAAGTTGTCTTTTTTAAAATAGAGCTAAAAATATTGCTCATGTTAAAAATCACATTACTCATGGGATTGAAACTCATTTATAAAATGATGTCGAAGTTTTAGAAATTGATATTTTGTTTAACCGACTGTTTTTTTCTTGTTTTCTGTAAATGTTATTTCGTTTTTCTCCATATATTATTGTAATTATAAGCATTACAGAAGAAAGTAATTGTGGTCAAGATAAAATTAATTTTGTATAAAGATCTCATGCGGCTGCTGTTTCTCTTGAGGAAGCTCCAGAATTCAATGGTTTAAAAATCAATTTATTAATTGTTATGTTTAATCACTCTGCCGTTCCCGAACCACCTGGTGTTAAAGATATGGAGTTTGCAGTTTGAGCAAAGTCAATGGCAATGACTTGTGATCAGTACTTCCCTCTTTCTAAATCTTCTTTGACTATACCTAGAGTTGATATGAATAGCGCAGGTATATTAATGATTCTAGGAAACATTTCGTACATGAGAACTTCTAGCATTATCCATTTGCTGCTCCAGAGTTTTTTCATTCCGTTCCGCATCTCTCGAAATTCATATTGATATGATGAGGCCTTAGCCCCTGGATCTTCAATTTTCACAAATGGTAATCATTCTAATAATTTAATTGCAGTAATAACAATTCATTCTTGAAAAATTCTTCCAAAAGTTAAAGATAAAATCATTATTGTTGCAAAAATATCTCAACCCATATTTATAACAAATAGAACAAAAGCTGCTTTTGACTCTGCAGATCCATTGTTAAAAATTTTCTGATAAATGGGTCATCCTATTGGTATAAAAATAGCTGACTGTAAAATGGTTGAAATTTGAAATAGAACTGTAGATGTCATGAACGAAGCTAAAAGAGGACCTCTTTTAAACCCTTTCCTTCTCAAATATCAATAACCAATAGCATCACCACCTATTGATAAAGGAGTTACATAAGATATGAAAATTCCCATATAAGAAGAAATCAAAATGTGCCTCATTTTTACTTTTTGTCCTAAAAATGATATTAATCTCTTTCTCATTCAAGCAGACATAGTACCAAGAACCAAAGTAGAAAAAACCATTATTAATCACATATATCCACTTGTCATGTTTCGAATTGTTTTTACATTACCAAATAAATTAGAATCACCAGCATCATAAACTTTAAAAAATACTATTACTAAAATAGCGGCAATTAAAGCAATTAAAAGGAAATATTTAATCACAACTTTTATAGAAAATCCCTTATTTGGAAATTCCTCAATAGAATCTTCTATAAAATTCGAAATTTCTTTTTCATAAATTATTATATCAATAAGTTTCTGGTCGCCTTTTGAAACTGTTTGAAGATAAATTTTTATTTTGGGTTCAGTCCCTGAAGGTCTCACAACCATTCATGAACCTCCTTCAAAATAAATTTTTACTAAATCTTGAGGGTTTTTCTTATTTTTTCTATGATCCTCAACTTTTATTACTTTTCTACTTCCTATTATTTTATTTTTTGTCGCAGAGTTCATTATTCTTTTTTTAGCTTTGTCATCAATTTTTTTTGAAATTTGGATGTTTCTAAAGATTTTATGCTCATTTCAAATTTCTTTTAATCTTACATATATATTTGAGCTTTGTTTTTTCAAAAAAGATGCTAAATCAGATATCGCAACAACTCCCTGAAAGGCGTCCTTGTCTCTGGAAATATTTGAATCAATTAAAAAGCCATATGATTCTTCAAAAGCAAAAAGAAATTCTCCTTTTTGTTTATTGATTACATCGGCAATATTTTTAAATCCAACATCTACTTCAATTACTTTTACTCCATATTTTTCTGCTATTAATGTTGCCAAATCCGTAGAAACATTTGTTTTAACTATATATGCACCTTTAGGGATTTTTTTCATTTTAGAAAGCCTGTAATCAAGATATACAGAAGCAATTTGGTCTCCCGTTAAATATTTATATCTCTTTTTATGCTTAACAACAACGCCGACTCTATCGCCATCTGGATCAGTTAATAAAACTATGTCTGATTTATTTTTTCTAGCAAGTTTTAGTCCTAGTTTATAAGCATTAGAATCTTCTGGGTTAGGAGAATTTACTGAAGAGAAATTCTCATCTCTTTTCATTTGGCTTTCTACAAAATTGGCCTTAACAACTCCAATTGATTTAAAAATTTTTTCTGCAAGTTCAATGCCTGTTCCGTGCATTGGGGAGTAAACTACATTTAAATCAGAATTGTTTTCATTTGAAATTTTTGATAATTCACCAATATATTTATCAATTAGTTTTCTTTTTATATATTTTGGGTGTGTTTTTTTTGGCAATTCAAATGTATCAAAATTGATTTCATCCATTTTTTTAGATATGTTTTTAGTTTCAGCAGGCATTAATTGACCACCCAAATCATCATAAACTTTAAAACCATTATATTCTTTGGTGTTGTGTGAGGCAGTTAAATTCACTCCTCCAACAGCACCCATTTCTCTTATTAAATAAGATAATAATGGTGTTGCCATCATAGTTTCTTGACCAAGAACATAAGGCACTAAATCATATTTATTCATAGCATTAATAACTATTTGCTTATAATGCGGTCCATTTGTTCTATTATCGTTAGCAATAATAACTATTGATTTTTTTCCAAATTTCTCAACTAAGTATCTGGCATATGAATCTGCTGCAGCCGCTATGGTAAGGGTATTTATTTTCAAACTCCCCAATCCCATTACGCCTCTTATACCGGCAGTTCCAAAAGTCATTTTTCCTTCAAATAAAGAAAAATCTCCATCGAAATTTTCGATTTCTTCCATCAAAATTTTATCTTGAGTGTTAAGGGTCAATCACCTATTCATAAAATAATTATATAAAAAAAATCTATCATCTTTGAATTATATAATTCGATTAAAATATTTAAAATTCAAAAAATAACTAATTGTACTTACAAGATTCTATAAATTACATTTTAATATCCTTTAAGTATGGGTAATTAGTAGTGATAATTAATTTTGTAAAAATAAATTATCTTATTAAAATAAAAAAATGTAAGAAAAATTTAATTAAGCCCGAAATAGAAAAATTTAATTATTTGAGGAAATAATATTAATTATTCATTTTGTGAAAAATTTGTAATTGAAATTAATTTTATTATTTATTTGAGCTAATATCATTTTGTATATAATTATAAAATGGTAATAAAAATAAGTAACATAATAAATAAAAATAAAATAATGAAAGAATCTAAAGGTAATGATATTTTTATTGCAATGAAGGCCGAATCTTTAAAAAATCCTATTGATATGAAATTTCAATTAGATTTTGATGGCATTCTTCAAGTGTCCCCATTTGTGTTTAGGAGAATCGTTATACTAATGCAAAAACAATTAAAGGGAGATTACACTTTGGAAATTGTCAATGGGTCGCCTCTTATTGTTCAATCATTTAAATTAGGTCTGTCATAAAACAATAAAAATAGGTTTCCCTATTTTTTATTTTCCTCAATCTCCTCAATTTCTTCAATTTCTTCTTTTCTATAATCTGATATGATCATTTCCAAATTTTCATTTATTTCCATTTGTTGATTTAATTTTTTAGTAAGAAGTTCATTTTCATCTTTTAAAGTATCAAAATTATTTTTTAATTTTCTAATGTGTTTCAAGTGACCCACCAGAATAAATCAAAGTATAGTTTTTATTATAAATAATATTGATGCTTGAACAAGGGAACTAAATAAAAATTCTAATCACTCTCATTTCAAATTAAAATTTGCATATCTATGTAAAAAATGCGAAATAAACATTGAAATCAAAATTGAAAAAACTATAAATAGTATGTGAACAACCTTGTCACCATATTTTGATCCCCTAAAAAGATAGATTTGTACTAATAATGAGATTGTCAGAATTGCAAATCATTCAAAAACATATCTATCCATTTCATTTCACCATATAAATGGAGCTATGAATAAAAATATTGGAACCCCTATTAACGAAAATCAGTATTTCGATAAAACATTATTTTTCTTCATATAATTATTTTACATTTTTACATAAATATTTAAAAATGAAATTAACTATTTTTGTAATTATTGTATTCTTCTACTGTGTCTAAATCAAAAATTTCTTTCTGATTGACTTCAAAAATTTTAAATGGTATTTTACATTTTTGAGCTGAATGTATTCATAAATATTCTTGATATTCGTTGATATCGAAAGAATCAATATCTTTCTTAATTTCGTTAACAAGTTCTTCTGTAACAAAAATAATTTCTCTCTGATAAAATCCTTCTTTGCCTAGGCCATTTTTATTAAAATAAGTTACTTGACCATTATTATTCATTTCAACAATTCATTCATCAATATTTTTATTTTTTTCAGCATAAGTTAAAGAAAATTCATATTCATTTTTTATAACGTTTTTTTGCATTATCACATCACCATTAATAATCAATGAATTGCTTAAATAATTTATAGCAGCTTTTAATGAAGTTATGTTGTTTCCTTTGTCTCAATTCTCATTTTTTATTAATTTTACTCTATCTTTTAAGAATTCAAATTGTTCCCCTTTGTATCCTGTAACCACATAAATGTCTTTAATATTTTTTTCATGAAGTTTATCAATAATGTCCTCTATAAATGTTTTTCCTTTGGGAGATAAAAGCGGCTTTGGCGTATCATTAGTAAGATGTTTGAGCCTAGTTCCTCTTCCAGCTGCAAGAATAATAGCGTTTTTTACTTTATACATAATATTCTTTCAATGCTTTTATGACAATGTCATTTTCTTCAGGAGTGCCAATTGTTATTCTAATAGCATTATTTCTTATTGAACGAATAAGAACTCCATATTTTGAAACTAAGAATTCTTCGAATGATTTATTATCATCAACAAATAGATAAACAAAATTACCAAATGATTTGTAATATTTTATTTTCAATTCTTCAAAAGTTGCATAATACTTTTCCTTCTCCTCATTATTCTTTTTAACAATTTGGTCATAATAATTTTTATCAGAAAATGCTGCAAGAGCAGCTTGCAGTGAATACTTGTTTATTGGTAAATATTGATATGCTTTTCTAAATAAATTTACAATATATGGTCTAGAGATCATATATCCAACTCTAAATGAAGCTAATGCATATAACTTTGAAAATGTGTGAGTAATAATAACATTATCAAATTTGTCAATGATTTCTTTATTATTTTCATAGTTTTCTTTTATTCCAAAAGCATATTCTCCATAAGCTTCATCTATTACAACCAAAATGTTGTTTGGAACATTTTCTAAAAAATTAATGATATTTTCATGAGAATTTAGTTTTCCAGTGGGCATATTTGGGTTAACTACATATATGATTGACGTTTTGCTATCTATTGCTTCAAGCATTTTATCTAAATTTATAAGTCCATCATCTAATTGAACTTTTTTTACTTCAATATCATTGACTAGGGCTGTGGTTTCTATTCTTCCAAAAGTAAGTTCAGGAAGAACAATATTATTTTTATTGGTTTTTGAAGCAAAAAGAGTTGGTATACAATCTAAAATTGCATCTGAACCATTTGAAAAATAAAAATAACTTGAGTCAATTTGGAATACATCTGAAAGTTTTTCTATCAACATAGGCTCTTTATATTCTGGGTATATATTTGGTGAATTAATTTTTATTGATTCTCTAACTTTTGGAGATGGCAAATATTTATTTTCATTATAAAAAAGTTTAATTATTTCTTTGTGACCATATTTTTTTGCTGTCTCTTTTGAATTTGGTAAATTAGCTTCTTTTAAATTAGAAAATCTTCTTTTTAAACTTATCATGTTTATATTATATATTATTGTTATATTTAAGAATATAAATATATTCGGTTAAATATTTTAACTATATTGATGGATTATTACATAAAGTAAAGTATAATTATAGAGCACTTAACAACTTTTATTCTCAAAATTATCGATAAAAAAAACAGGGTTTGATGCTGCCCTGCTAAATAGCTTTTATTTATATTCAGAAGCTAAAAATATTCCAGTGATAATTTATAAAATATTTGTATGAAATAATGATTCAGAAAAGATTTTCGATTATTCAATTGATTATAATGATGAGCAAAATCAATCTTTGATATATATAGGAAAGTGTCAATTGATTTGAAATCTTTTATTATTCATATGCTTCAGAAATATATTTTTTTACTATTTTATGGCAATACCTTATTTGTTTAAAATCATACATAATTACTTACAAATATTCGCTAAATCGCTAGAAGGTTTTAATTTTATAATAAGTTTTAAATAAAATTTTAAATTATCACTATTAGAATTGCCATATTTGCCATTCTCGACTGAGAACGGTTTTATTTAATTATATCATTATAATTCAGATTGAAACATCATTATAACGAAGAATTAAATTATTTTTCTAAATTCTATTCAGTTTTCAATAAACTCTTTTTTTTAGTGAGTTTTATTTTGCTATCCCTTAAAATGAAAAAAATTTCTCTACTTTTTTAAATTTCAAAATGTCTAATATTTATTTTATCTTAATAAGATAACACTCCATTTATTTACTAATTTCATTATACACAACTTTTGGAAAAAAGTATACTAT
>JABSQU010000025.1 GCA_013215685.1 Mycoplasmatales bacterium
CTTAAAAAATAATAAATATATCAATATTCAGATAGAATTTATTATTCTCATTATAAGATGTTAGTTTTACAATCATTTTCTTAGTTTATTTTTAAAAAATTCACCTTATTTTAATGAATTACAATTGAAATTCAAAAATAATTTTATTATCTATAAATAAAAATATAGTTATTTAATGTATCTAAATAATAGCAAACCAAATTTCTCTAAAATTAAAAGTATTTCAAAATTTTTAATAAAAAAGACAACTAGGTCTTTTTTGTTCTTCATTAATCTGAAGTTGTTAATTATATTAAAATTTAATTATTTCAATTGCTTTTCGATTAAAGTCTTTTCTTGACATCATAATAAACAAGTCTTTTTTAATGGTTGATTTAATCTTTATATCAGCACCTAATCTAATAACTTCTCATTGTGTCGTTCCAGATGGATGGGGCTTTTTTAATTTTACAATTGAATGTAATCTATATTGATCATTATTTAGCATATTTATTTACCTTCTTTTTGATTATTTCAAAAGCTATGGTAAATTCTCCTTTTATATCATTTTTTATTGAATCAATTACTTCTTCAATAGTCCCTCTATAATGGGTTTCAAATTTTTTAGTTAGTTCTCTACCAACAAAAATTTTTGTTTCATTACCTAAAGTAATTTTAATGTCTTCAAGTGTAGCAATCATTTTATGAGGAGAAACAAAGGCTACATAAGAACCAGGTTGTAATTTTTTAAGTTGGTTTTGCCTTTGAATTGTCTTAGGTTTTAAAAAACCCAAAAATTTAAAATGAGTATCTAAATTAGATAAAATTGCTGTCATAGTTGTGGCAGAAACGCCTGGTATGACAACTATTTCAATTCCGGAATTTAGACATTCTCTAATTACTTCAAAACCAGGATCATTAATTACCGGCATTCCGGCATCTGATACTACCGCCACTTTAACACCTGTTTGAATCATTTGTATGATACCTTTTGAAGAATTTTTCTCATTTTTATCATGGTATGCAATCAATTTTTTATTATTAATGCTATGATAACTTAATAATTTTCTTGTGACTCTTGTATCTTCACAAGCAATTACGTCTACTTCTTGTAAAGTTTCTAATGCTCTTAAAGTAATATCTTTCATATTTCCAATTGGTGTTCCAACAATAAAAATTTTATCCATAACACTCGCCTAGTTTAATTAAAAGTTGATTCCTGTATAAATCAAAGTTAACATGATAGTTTCTCATAACCATAAATTCATTAATTGCCATTAAAGCTGAATCTATATTAAAATTAGCTAATTCATATTTTTGAATCAGTTCTTTTTCTTTTGGAAATGATAGTGCCATCAATTGATTCTCTCTTCAAATGTCGTTTATAAATTGAGAAAGCATTAAAATAGGCGTTCTAAAGTCATCTTTCTTAATTAAATTAGGAAGTTCAGTGATGATCGAATCAGGACGAGAGAGAGCTTTTTTTAAAATTGAAATAAGTTCTTTATAAGTTTCCTTAAAATTATCATCATATTTTAGTTTCATAGTGTCTTCATTATCATAAATATTTGCCAATAGTCTTGAATATTTTTTATTAATCCCTGATTCTTCTAATTTTTTTTGTGTTGCATTAATATTCATAGGCTTAAGAGAAATAATTTGAGAGCGAGATTTAATAGTTGGTAAAACAGACGACAAATTATTTGTAGAAATAAGTATATAAGTGTCTGGTGTTGGCTCTTCTAAAAATTTAAGTAAAGAGTTTAATGATTGTTTATTCGAGTTTTCAATGTTTTTAATAACAAGAATTTTGACTCCGGTAGCATCAAGGGCTGTTTGTTGGAGTCTTGTTGTTGCTTCTAAAACATCTTCTTTTTTTATTAAAGAGGTAGATCCATCTAATATATTTATATCAGGATATTTTAATGGATCTCTCTTTTCATCTCTATCAATTAATCTTTGAGCAACAAATAAAATTTCCTCATTTATTTTTTGCCCATGATGTGCTGCAAAAAGATAAGCATGAGGTAATTTTTTTTCTTTAAAAGAATTATCAATGATTTTAAAGGCTATTGGATTAGTTTCTTTAACAATGTCAGAATATTTCATATTCTTATTATAAAATAAAACTTTCTCTTTATTTTTCTTTTAGTGATTCAATTTTATCAACAACAAGATTTTTAACATCTTCAAAAACTTCTTTTCGACTTTTTGTTGCATCAACAACTTTGAATCTTTTTGGAAACATTTTAATAAGTTTCAAGTAGCCCTGGTAAACTCTTTGATGAAAATCTTCTCCTGCTAATTCTAATCTATCTTTTGGAGCTCTATCATCAACTCTAATTTTAGATTGCTCGGGAGAAATATCAAAAAATATAGTTAAATCAGGATATTTTCCTTCAATAACAATTTCATTTATTTTTCTTACAGTATCAATACCAAGTTTTCTTCCTTCGCCTTGATACGCCATTGAAGAATCAACAAAACGATCACATAGAACAACTTTACCTTCACTAAGTGCTGGAAGAATAACTGTGTCTAAATGCATTTTTCTATCTGCTGCATATAAAAAAGCTTCTGTCATATCAGGAATTTTATGATTATTATTTAGAATAATTTCTCTTATTTTTTTAGATGCTTGATTATGGGGATTGCCTGGCTCTCTTGTTAAAAGAAAATCAATCCCTTCTTTAGAAAGGAAATCTGATAATGATTTTATTGCGGTTGATTTTCCTGAGCCATCAGGCCCTTCAAATGTTATAAACATTATTCTACTTCCTTTCTATTATTAATCGCACTCTTTAAAGTAATTTCATCAACATATTCTAAAGCAGCACCTAAGGGAATTCCTTGTGCAAGTTGAGTAACTTTTATGCCTTCACTTTTTAAAAGATGAGAAATATAGTTTGCAGTTACTATTCCTTCTAAATTAGGAGATAAAGCAATAATAACTTCTTTATATTTTAAAGCTCTTTCTTTTAAATTTCTAATATTTAAATCTTCAGGATTAATATTTTTTGAAATATTTGCTAATCCATGGAGAACATGATAATAAGGTCTTATCGCATCAGATTCTTCAAATTTAAATATGTCCATAGGTGTTTCAACAACTATTAATCTTCTTTCTCTGTTTTCGCTTGTGCAAATGTCACAAATTTCTTCTTCTGTAATATTTCCACATTCATTACAATTTGTAATATTTTCTCTAATAGTTTTCAAATCACTTTCTAATGATTCACTTATTGAATCAACATTTCTTATGATATGGTAAGCAATTCTTTCGGCTTGTTTTTTTCCGATTCCAGGTAAACTATTAAATCTTTTAATCAAATTTTCTAATGAATCAGGTTTCATTAAAAGGGCATTCCCCCTGGCATTGACGGAGTCATTGCTGCAGATTCTGCCTCAATTTCATCCATAGCTTCGTTAATTGCAATAACAATCAAGTCTTCTAATATATCTTTATCTTCTGGATCTAGTAAAACTTCATTTGCGTCAATAGATTTTATTTTCTTGTTACCCAAAACAACGACTGTTACACCTTGCTTTTCAACTTTAAATTCTTTAACAGCTAATTTTGCTTTTGCTTCTTCCATTTCAGCTTGCATTTTTTTAGCTTGAGCCATCATAGCATTTACATTCATATTTTTCTCCTTTTTTTATGATGAAAATAATTCACCAAATAACGATTCTCCATAATTTTCTTGTTCAGTTTTTTCTTTTTCTTGTAATTTAGGAATTTCTATTTCCCTAGGAATTGGCAATGAGTCTGTTGAAGATAAATGTGATCATTGCTTTTTAATTTCTTCAAACTCGTCTTTAGTAATTCCAAATAATAAGACTCTTCTGCCTAATAAATTTTCTAAGAAAACCAAAAATTCAGGATGTAATCTTTCGGCATTAACTCTTTCAATTGCGTCGTTCTCCATTGAAGCTACAAGGACAAATTTTTCTCCAGCAGAAATTATTTTTACATGACTAATCATTTCTAAATAATGTCTTTTTGGTTCAAATCCGGGAACAGATAATGGGTCACTCCATCTTGTTTTTGCACTAGATAATATGTCTCTTTTTGCTTGGACTAAAAGATTTATAATTTCATTGACTGTAAACTGAGATGTACTTTCTTCTTCAAAATTTGTTTCATTTTTACTTGAATCAAATAATTTCATAACATCAATTTCTGAAGTTTTTGTTTTATCTTGTAATTCACCAACGGGAATTTCTTGAGTTGTTAAAACATCGTTATCTATATCATCCATTTCTGACATATATTGTGCTTCTTGTTGAACAATATCAACATTTATTTCATCTGCTGCTTCTAATTGTTGTTCGCTATTGTTACTATATTGATCTAAAATTTTCTTCTCAACTAAAATATCTTTTTCTAGTGGATTATTTTTTGGTGCTTCATTTTCCAATTTTTCTTCATTAGGAGGAACTTGTTCCGGAGTAAATTCTTGATCATTAAATAGACTATCTATTTTTTCTTCCTGATTAGTTTCTTCTACTACCACTTTTTCCTTTAAAGGAGGTATTTCTTCAATTTTTTCTATTGGAGTTTTTCTAATATTCTCTTCTTCTTCTTTTGATATTTCTTCTAAATCAATTTCTTTTTTTACAACTTTATTATTAAGTTTTAAATCATTTTCCATTTCCATTTGATTATTTTTTGGTTTTGCATTTTTATTAATAACTTTTAGCATTGATAATTCAAAAGATTGTCTTGGAACAGATGTGAAACGAAGATCAGTAATTAACTTCATTAAAACATCTACTGCTTCATATGCAAAATTAACATCAAGCTCTAATGATTCTACTTCTTCTAATGTTAAAAATGATAATAAATTAATATCACTAGTCTTTTTAAAAATGATGAAATCTTTAATTATTTCTAAAAGAGATGATGAAACTCTTTCAATATCAACTCCGTTGTCTAAAAATTTATTTGTGATTTTCATCAATTCCCTAGCCTCTCCGTTGTAGGCTTTATTTAAAAGTTCGATTTGATGTTGGGTAGAAATTATTCCAAATACTTGTGAGATGGATTCAAAATTAATAATTCCGTTACCAAATGCTGATGACTGGTCAGCTATTGATAAGGCATCACGCATTCCTCCTTGAGCTAATTTAGAAATGAATTTTATTGAGTCATCATCATATTTAATATTTTCTTTAGTTAAAACTTCCATTAATTGCTTTGCAATTAACTTATCTTCAATTCTTTTGAAGTTGAATCTTTGAGTACGTGAGAGTATTGTAATAGGAATTTTATGCGGTTCAGTAGTTGCTAGAATAAAAATGACATGTGCTGGTGGCTCTTCTAAAGTTTTCAGAAGTGCATTGAAGGCTCCTTTTGTAAGCATATGAACTTCATCAATTATATATACTTTATACTTAGCAATATTTGGTGCATAATTGACATTATCAATTAATGTTCTAACTTCCGAAACACCGTTATTTGATGCTGCATCAATTTCGATGATATCCATATCTCCATAAACTTCTTCATTAGCAGCATTTACATTAACTGCTCTAGCAAAAACATGCGCAACAGATGTTTTACCTGTACCCCTTGGTCCTGCGAATAAATAGGCATGTCCTATCTTGTTATTTTTGATAATATTTCTCAGCGTAGAGACAATATGATTCTGTCCAATTACTTCATCAAAATTTCTCGGTCTGTATGTTCTATATAAGGCTTTGTATGACATATATTTATTATACCAATATGAGTTTTAAATTTCATGAATTAATTTATTTGTTACTTATATATAATATGTATATGTTTAAAATCGGAAATGTAAAAGTATATGGTAAAGCAATTCAAGCTCCAATGGCAGGAGTTAGTAATAAAATTTTTAGGAAATTTTCAGAAAAATTTGGAGCAGCAGTAACATGAACTGAAATGACTTCAAATGTTGGATTAAAGTACAATTCAGAAAAAACAATGGAATATGCAGATATAGATAAAACAGGAGTTCCTACTGCATTACAAATTTTTGGCGGTGAAGTTGAAGATTATATAAATGCAGCAAAATTCTTTGATGAAAATTCAAATGCAGATTTTATTGATATTAACATGGGTTGTCCCGTTAATAAAGTAGCAATTAAATCAGAAGCAGGTTCAGCATTAGTAAAAACTCCTGAAAAAATTGAAAAAATAATTAAAGGAATAGTTGCTGTTATTAAAAAACCTCTAACGATAAAAATAAGAATTGGGTGAGACGAAAATGATTTAACATATCTGGAAGTTGCTAAAATTGCAGAAAAAGCAGGAGCAGCTGCCATATCAGTTCATGGCAGAACTAGAAAGCAAATGTATACTGGAAAGGCTAATTGACAAGCAATAAAAGAAATTAAAGATGCTGTATCAATTCCAGTTATTGGAAACGGAGATGTAAATACTCCTGAAGATGCTAAAAAAATGCTTGATGAAACTGGAGTAGATGCAGTTATGATTGCAAGAGCAGCAAGAAGTAAGCCATGAATATTTAAACAAATTAATCAATATTTAAAAACAGGAAAATATGATCCTGATCCATCAATTGATGAAGTGATAACTCTTTTGAATGAATATTATGAAGAGTTAAAAAAACTAAAAGGAGAGAAGAACGCTTTACTCCAATTAAGAGGTATAGCTACACATTGATTAGATTCTTTTAAGGGAGCTAAACCTGAAAAACAATTAATTGTTCAGCAAGATTCTAAAGAAAAAATGTTTATAGCAATTGAAAACTTTAAACAAGCCCATTTAAAATGAAAGAGGAAACATGTTGACTAAAATATTTAAACTTCAAGAGAAATTAGATAACGCAATGGCAAAAGTGCATAATATTTCTCAAGAAGAGGTTTCTAATAAAAAAATCTTGGCGCTTTTAGTTGAAATAGGAGAATTTGCAAACGAATTATCTTCTTTTAAATATTGAAAGAAAAACAAGAATACTAATAAAGAAAACATATTATTTGAATATGCTGATTGCATGCATTTTTTTGCTTCATTCTATGTGCAATTAAAAATAAATAAAGATGTAAAGCCAGTTATTGGAAATGATTTAAATGATATGTTTATTGAATTATTTCAAAATACTGCCATTCTCAAAAATAACATTAATGAAAACAATCTTGATAAAGCTTTTGCAATTTATTTAGGAATTGGTGAAAAAATTGGTTTAAGTAACCAAGAAATCGAAGAATATTACATTAAAAAGAACCAAATTAATTACGAAAGAATTAAAAATAACTACTAACTCTATTGAGTTTTTTTTATAAAAAAAAGACCACTAGACACGGCACTTCTCGATGCGGCTGCTACGTTCCCGTCCTGACCGGATTACAAGGTTTCCATTCTAATGGCATATATATTATAAAGAAAAAAACTTATTTCACTGAAGGGATAATGTGAACATGCGTATGAAAAACTTCCTGCTTAGCATATTTACCATTATTAACATGAACCCTAAAGCCAGAAACATTTAATTCTTTTATTCTTGAAAGTGCTAATTTCTTAGCTAATTTCATTAGTTCTTCATAAGTTTTTTCATCAATATCAATTAAATTTTCTGAATGTAATTTTGGTACAACTAGAAAATGCCCCTTAGTTGCAGGATTTACATCATTAAAGGCAATGAAATTATCATTCTCAAATATCACCTCTGATGAAAGTTCTTTTTTTATTATTTTACAAAAAATATCCATTATTTACCTCACTTATCTGAATTCATATATGACTTTAAAGCCTTTTTGTAATGATCTTGAATTTTCTTTCGAATTTCAATAATTTCTTGATTTGTCGCTGTTTCATTAAATTTATTTGCCGATTTTATTTTTACTGAAACTAATTCATTATTGTATTCAAATGGAAATACAAAAAGTTTTTCGTTACTTTTGTAAATAACATCTGAGCTCTCAAATTTAACTCATTTTTTAAATTTTTCAATTTCACTTTCATTATAAAAGTTTTTAAGCTTTTTATTTTTCAAAATAAAATTTTTTAAATTAAGTAAAATAATATCAATTCCATTTATTACAAATATAATTGAAATTATTATTAAAAATAAGAAATATACTCCTTTTTCGCCATTGCTGTTTCATAAATTGTAATCTATATACTTATATAAAAACCATCAAATTGATACAAATACAATTGATCAAAAGAAATTCATAGAAATTTTTAAATTATTTGTTATTTTATTGAGTGAACGTCAATTCACTTCATGATATTCCCATTTTTTGCTTTTTAATTTATAGACCGGAAGTGCATACATTACAATTAAAAGCGAAGATATAGTTATCATTGACATTGATAAAATTATAGAAAATATATCGAGAAATATAAGGTCAATATAAGATATATTTTGAGATTTAGAGTTTGAATGAAATAAATTAAGACTTAAAAGTAAAAATGATAGTGAAATTAGAATTGCAAAAATATTAAAAAATAATTTTAAAGAAGTTATTTTTTGTGAATTTAATATTTTTACTCTTAAAATATCATGAAAAGAATAGTAACTATCGTTTACAACTCTTCTTGTCGCACTTAAATCGAAGAATTCAGAATGAGTAATCATGTAATCATACTCACTTTCTTCATATTCTACAATTGTTAATTTATCATTTTCATCATATACGTTTTCATATATCAAATAAGTTGATCTTTTGTTTATTCTAGTAAATTTTATTGAAACGGCATGAAGTTCTTCTGTTTTTATCATATTATGTGCATGCATTTCTATAAATTTATTGGCTTCATCAAAAGTATCAAAAGTCGCCTTTTTCTTTCCATTTAATAAAGAAACGTAATAAGAATTATTCTTTTTAACATTTTTATTGGCTTTTTCATATATATTGCCAATTTTTGCTGATAACATTTTAGTAGTTCATTTTCCTTTCGTATTCTTCAAGATCACCTCTAAAAATAAAGGATGAATTAGGTTTAATTTCTAAAATAACATTTGCCACTTCTTTTATAAGTGCTCTATTATATGTTGTAAAGATTGTTGAAGATTTATATTCTTTAATGCCCTCAATTACAGAGTCAATTGATTCTGTATCTAAGTGATCTAATGGCTGATCAAACAGAATAAAGTTTGATTCTCTTAGCATCAATCTAGAAAACATTAATCTAGCTTTTTCACCACCTGAAGTAGCTTTAGCTTTTTTGAAAACTGAATCTCCTGAAAATAGCATTCTCCCCAAAAAGGATCTCATTCTTGAATCGGCATTATCTTTATTTTCTTCAATTTTATTATCTAATGGCCATTTAGAAATTCATTCCATAATGTCTTCTTCATTATCAAAAAATTCGTCATTATTATTAGGGAAATAATCAGGAGTGATAGTCGTACCTCATGTTACATTACCTGAAGTCGGCTTTGTTTTACCAATCAATATTTCCATTAATTTTGTTTTTGCAATATCGTCAGGACCAATTAAGGCTATTTTTTCATTTCTATGAATTGAAAATGTTAAATTTTGAAATAATATTTCTCCATCAGGAGTTGTATAAGATAAATCTTCAACTTTCAAAATATCTTTCCCTGGTTCTCTATTTAAATTAAATCTAATGTAAGGGTATTTTCTGTTTGATGGTTTAATATCATCAATAGATATTTTTTCCAAAGCTTTCTTCCTAGATGTTGCCTGTGATGATTTGGAGGCATTTGCAGAAAATCTAGCGACGAATTCTTCAAGTTTTTTCTTCTTCTCTTCTAATTTTTGATTTGATTTTTGCTGAAGTTCCAATGCAAGAGCAGAAGATTGTTTTCAAAATGAATAATTTCCTGGAAATAATTTTGCTCCTCCAAAATCAATATCAACAATGTGAGTACAAATTTGATCTAAAAAATCTGAGTCATGAGAAACTACAATAACTAAGTTATCATAATCTACAAGGAAGTTTTCTAATCATTTAATTGCCTTTAAATCTAAATGGTTTGTAGGTTCATCCATAATTAAAATATCAGGAGATCCAAAAAGAGCCTGTGCAAGAAGTACTTTAACTTTTTCACCTGCCTTTAAATCTTTCATAGATACGTTTCATTTTTTTTGGTCGATTCCAAGTCCCGCTAATAGAATTTGAGCATCATTTTCGGCATTTCAGCCTCCCTTTGCTCCAAATTCCTCTTCCATTTCTGCTGCTTTTTCATAATCCTCAGGTGTTGAATCTGGATTCATATAAATTTCATCTTTTTTAACTTGCAATGAATACAATTCTTTATTACCCATAATTACTGAATTAGTGACAGTAAAATCATCATACAAAGCATGATTTTGTTCTAAAACAGAAATTCTATTTTGAGGATTAACTTTAATATGCCCATCTGTTTGCTCCAACTGGCCTGATAAAATCTTTAATAGTGTTGATTTACCAGCACCATTAGCCCCTATTACGCCATATGTATTTCCAACATTAAAACGAATTGAAACATTACTAAACAATTTTTTATCTGGGAACCTCATTCCCAAATTACTTACTTCAATCATTTTTACCTCCTAGATTAATTCCATCATTTTATCTGCAAGAGCAGTTGTATCATGATGGCCAATCACTATGTCCGCAGCTTCTTTTGCCTCATTTGTGGAGTTACCCATGGCAATACCTAAGCCAACATTTTTCAACATGTCTAAGTCATTGCCTGAATCTCCAAAAGCTATAAAATCAGAAATATCCTTATTGATTATTTTTGATAGTTTGCTTAATCCGACAAATTTAGAAACATTTTTGGGATTTATATCTAAATAATATTCATTAGCAATGTGAACATCTACCATATTAGTTATAATATCAAACTCTTTCCTAATATAAGAAATAAGTTCTTTTGTTGCCCTTAATGAAAGTTGGAAAAATTTTTTATCCTTTGCTCATTCAATTGCATCACTCAACAATGTACATTCAAAATGCTTTCATTCTTGGTTAAATACAGTCTCAAACCATTCAGGTTTTTCATTTTCATTAAATAATCATCCTCTTCTTGTTCCATTGTCAGTGTGAATTGCATAAAGAGCTTTAATCTTTTTGCCAATTTCAATAAATTTTTCAAAAACTTCTTTGGGAATAGTTGAATACTCCAAAATTTTGTTTGATGGAATGTGATAAATGTATGCTCCATTATTACATACCGCATATTCAAATAAACCATCTGGCATTTGTTTGAGAACACCAATCATATCAGAGAACGGCCTCCCTGAACAAAGAACTAATTCATGGCCCTTTTCTTTAGCTTTTAGAAAAATTTCAGAATGAGCTTTGTTAACCTTTTCTTGAGAATCAAGCAACGTGCCATCAATATCAAATGCAAATACTTTTTTATTCATTTTCAACCCCTTTTTCTTTTTTGTGTTTTAAGTGTGGAAAAAGTAGAACTTCTCTTATAGAAGTTTGTCCTGTAAATAACATAACAAGTCTGTCTACTCCTATACCACAACCACCGGTAGGTGGCATTCCATATTCTAGCGATTCAACGAAATCCATATCAATTTCTGTTGCTTCTTCGTTTCCACTTTTTCTTTCTTCTAATTGCTTTGTAAATCTAGATAATTGATCAATAGGATCATGTAATTCAGTAAATAAATTAGCATATTCCTTACCTAAGATAAAGAGTTCTGATCTTTCTGTAAATCTAGGATCCTTTAAATTTTTTGAAGCTAAAGGAGAAATTTCAATTGGATGACCAGTAACAAATGTAGGTTGAACAATTGAATCTTCTACTAATTCTTCAAATAATTCATTAATAATGTGCCCTGTTGTGAAGTAAGATTCAATTTTAATATCGTATTTTTTTGCAACCTCTTTTGCTTCTTCAAATGATATATTTCTAAAATCTTTCCCTGATTTTTTAGATACTTCATCTACCATATCTATTCTTGCAAAAGGTGTTTTAAAAGATATTTTTTGTCCAGCATATTCAACTTCATTTTTATTTAAAGCGTTTGCTACAGCAACAAAAACATTTTCTGTTCTTTTTATCATTCCTTCCATGTTTGAGTAAGCTTCATAAAATTCAACTGATGTAAATTCGGGATTGTGAGTTGTATCAATTCCTTCATTTCTAAAAATTCTTCCAATTTCATAAACTCTGTCAATTCCTCCAACAATCAATTTTTTAAGAGGGAGTTCAGTGGCAATTCTTAAATAAAATGGCATGTCAAGAGCATTATGAAAAGTTTCAAATGGTGCTGCGGAAGCCCCTCCAAGGGTATCTTGTAAAACAGGAGTATCCACTTCCATATAGTCTAAATTGTCAAAATATTCTCTAATTGATTTAATTATTTTTGTTCTTTCTTTAAATGTTTTAACAACATTTTCATTCATTATTAAATCTAAATATCTTCTTCTATATCTTTCTTCAACATCTTTTAATCCATGGAATTTTTCTGGTAAAGGTTTTAGAGATTTGGACAGAATCTCAAATTTTTCAGCTCTTATAGTAATAGTTCCAGTATTTGTTTTCATTACTACACCTTCAAAGCGAACAATATCTCCTATATCAAGAAAGTTGATTATTTTTTGAACCTCTGGGTACTCTTTTTTAGCAATATAAGCTTGAATTGGTCCAGATGAGTCTTTACCGATTATAAAAGGCCCTCTTGTTGTAAGCACTCTACCAACAGTGGAAGCCCTAAATTGTTTTTCATGTAATTCATCTTTTGAAAATTTATCATATTTTTCTTTTAATGATGAAGAGTTATCAGAATAATCTATATTTCTCGAATAAGGATTAATACCTTCTTTAATCATAGCTTTTAACTTATTTCTTCTAATTATTTCTAACTCTGTAAGTTTTCGTTTCATTGTATCTCTCCTTTTAATAAATTTTACATCAATTGCAAGTTGAAAAAGTAATATATTATAAAAAATATTCAGCCAGGAACTGAATTTTTTAATTATATTGTAGATTTAATTACTTATATACATCTAATTACCTGCTAATTCGGTAGTTATTTTAGATTTTAAAGTTAATTTATTTTGAATCTTTCTTAGGTGAAACTTTTTTAACGGTTTTTTTGGCTGTTGAAGCTTTTTTGGTTGTTGAAGCTTTTTTAGTTGTTGAAGCTTTTTTAGTTGTTGAAGCTTTTTTGGATGTTGCAGCATTATTGGTTGTTGAAGATTTCTTGGTTGTTGAAGTATTTTTTGGTGTTGAAGATTTATTGTTTTTTGAAT
>JABSQU010000026.1 GCA_013215685.1 Mycoplasmatales bacterium
ATGAGACAATGGGATTAAAAAAACGCAGAAAAAATAAATTAGCTATAATAAAGTAAATAATTAATAATAAGGAATGTGTGAATACGGCATTGGGAACAAGTAAGCGCTACAATTTTATTTTTATGAAATTCATTATACTCATTTAAATTACCATTAAATTTGTCAAATTCATCTTTTATTTCAAGATATTTTTTAGTATGCTTCATATTTTTTTCAGCATTTTCCATTTTTTTCAATAATTTAAGAGTTTCTTTTTCAATAGGAGAATCCAATTGATTATTTTCTATTTTTTTCTGGGCTTTATTTCAAAAATCAAAAATTTCACTATTAATTGAAAATAAATCGTTTATTATTTTTTTATTAGCTTCTTCTTTAAGTCCATAAAAATTTGCTATCAATTTATCAATCATTTGTTTTTTTGTTTTATATTTCAAACTACTTTCTTCTAAATATTTAATGATGTTATGATAAGCTTTTATCGCAGTTTTATTTGCAAATTTTCTGAAAGCATATCTTCTTTCATAATATTCGTTTGATAAAGATGTACCAAAAAATTTGAATATTTTTTCGCTGTCTTTATAAAGATCCTCAATGTATTTTTTATCTAATTTAAGAATTTTAATTGGTTCAGAAACAATATTCATAATATTTTTCTGCTCATTTAAAGATGAATAAGGATCTTGAAATATCATTTGAATGCTTTTTCTTAAAAGCATTTTCTCATTTTTATTTATTTTTTTTGAAGCTACATCTGTATTGTTAATTAAAACTTGACCAGAAGTAGCTTTATATAATCTAATTATAGACCTTCCAATAGTGGTTTTACCTGAACCAGATTCTCCAATTAAACCAATTGTTTCACCTTGATCTAATTCAAAACTTACATCATCGATCGCCACAGTTAAAAGCCCTTTTGAAGAAAATATTTTATTAAGATTTTTTACCTTTAATACATTTTTGTTTTTATTTTCCTGCATCATTAAAATCCTTTCTTACACTTTCTGCTATTTTTTCAACTTGTATTGGTCTTTGGACTTTTGGAGATTCAGAATGAAGCAATCAAGTCGCTGCATAATGATTATCGGAATCTAAAACTTTAAAAAGAGGAGGTTCTTCTTTAAAATCAATTTCCATTGCATATTTATTACGTACTGAAAATGGGTCTCCTGGTGGTAAATTCGAGAAATTAGGAGGACTTCCATCTAAAGTATATAATTCCATTTTTCCATCATTAGATTCAGGCATTGAAGATAATAACGCTCATGTATAAGGGTGTTTTGAATTTGTAAAAAGTTCATATTTAGGCGCCTTTTCAACAATTCTTCCAGCATAAAAAACATTAACGAAATCACAAAGAGTCGAAATAACTGAAATATCATGAGAAACAAATATTATACCGATGTTATATTCGGTTGCAATACTTTTAAATAAACTTAAAACTGATGCTTGAATCGTTGGGTCAAGAGCAGTTGTTGGCTCATCTGCAATAATTACATCAGGCCTCGAGATAACAGCCATTGCTACAACAATTCTCTGTCTCATACCACCAGAAAATTCATGTGGAAATGATTTTATTTTTACCCTAGAATTCTCAAGTCCAAAATTTTCTAATAATTCGACAATTTCATCTATTTTTTTGCTTCTTGAATAATTTTCGTATAAAGAAGATACATTCATAACTTCAAGTATTTGTTCAACTACTCTCATTGTTGGATTTAATGATGTCATTGGGTTTTGAGGTATATAAGCAATCTTCTTTCCTCTAATTTCTCTTCAATTTTTATTTTTTGAAGCAATTTTAAAATTATTTTCATTTTTATTAACCATATCTATTCCACTAATATTTAATGTTTTAGCTTCAGTGATAGCATTAACATTCATTCCAAAAAGACTTTTAGCTGTAACTGATTTACCAGAACCAGATTCTCCAATGAAACCGGTTATTTTACCTCTATATATGTCAAATGAAACCCCTCTAATAACTTCAATAATTCTTTTTTTAGATTTCAAATCTCTAAAAGAAACTCTTAAGTCTCTTACACTTATAATTTTTTCCAATTCTTCATTTTTTTGTTTTTTCAGATTTTTTACATCTTTAAGAGCATCTATATTTATCTCATTGTCAACTTTGTATTCATTTAATAATTTTAGTAAAACAGATTTTTCTTTATCTTTTGCATAATTTATTTTTAAAATATTCAAAACAAATTTAATATCATCAATACTAGTTTTTAAATTAAAATTTTTCTTTGCGTTTATAACTATTAAATACTCGACATCACTTTTGAGGTTTTTTCCTGAAATTTTAAAATTATGTTTCTTTGAAAATTCTAAATATTCTTTTTTTGTCATTATGAACTCACCTTTGCATCAAAGGCGTCTCTTAAACCGTTTGCCAATATTTGAATAGAAAGTGTGAAAAGTAACAATACAGATGTAGCACTTGCTAATAAATATGGATTATTTTGCAACGGCCCAATTTTACGACCTTCATATAGCAGCGAACCTAAAGTATTATTCATTTCTCCACCAAGCTGAATTCCAAGAAAAATTAATGTAGATTCTATAAAAATTACAGATGGAATACGATAAACAAATGAAACCAATACTCTACCTAAAATATTTGGTAAAACATGTTTGAAAATTATTTTATTTTGAGAAGCTCCTATTGATTGTGAAGCTTTAATAAATTCAGCATCCTTAATTTTAATGGTAAACATTCTCGCAACATAGACGGGAGTAACTCACCCGATCATAATTAGAGAAATAAACATTCCTGAAAAACCATTACCAAAAATTAATATTAATATTGTTATTCACAATAATGCTGGAATTATTGAAAATATTTCAATTACTCTCATAAAATATGTATCTAGTCGTTTTCCGGCATTGAAACCTAAGTATAGTCCAGCAATTGTTCCAATCGCAGATTCAGTCGTTGCAACTAATACTGCAAGGCCAATTGAAAATCTACTAGATGTAACTAATCTAGAATAAACTGAAATCCCTGAGGAATCAGTACCTAAAATTGTTGGAACATAATTAGGTTTGAAATATGTTACATTTCAAATTGTATTTGCGGGGTCTCACTTTGCAGATTGTATAATATCGCTTGATCCCGGAATTAAAATAGTGTCTTTGGCTGCATCATAAATTAAGTTATTACTAATTATTAATTGCAATTCCTTAACTGTTCCTGACGCTCTAATAGGAGCCCTTGCTCAAGAAGGTCTCATTAAATCTATATTTAAACTTGAAGAAACGTTTGAAGAATCTGAATATTGAACAAATAGTCCTCCAAAAATCAAAAATCCAACAACAAAAAGAAGGATAGTAAGAAAAACAATATTTCAATAATTTTTAAAAAATCTTTTAACAATATCTTTTCATATGTTACTTGTTTTACCAGAAATTGTATTATTTTTATTTTTTGAAGCATATTCTTCATTTGATATAGGTTTAAATCATTTAGTATTAAATGATGGCATTTCATATGATCCGTCAAAAGTCTGAACTTTATTCATTTTGTTCTCCTCCTTTTATCATTTTTGCATTTTTTCTTCTCAATGAATGTTTTTGGGCTTTTTTAAATAAGGAGAAATTACTATTTTCTGCAAATCTTATTCTTGGATCTAAAATTGTATAAAGTAAATCCATTAATATTGCAACTAATAATGATAATGATGAAAAGAATATAACTGAAAACATAATTACATTATATTCATATCTAGTTACAGCTGTACTAAACATACTTGCAGTTCCGGGAACTTGGAAGAATTGTTCAATAACAAATGAACCTGTTATTATGAAAACAAATCTCGGCAAAATGATTGTCACCGCTGGTATAGAAATGTTTCTCATTACATGTTTCATAAAAATTTTATATTCTGAAAGACCTTTTGATCTAGCTGTTGCTACATAATCACTCTTTAAAACTTCAACTACTTCATTTCTTACGTAGTAAATAATTGTTGCAAAAGAGAATATTGTTATTATTGATATTGGAATAATTAAAGTTTTTAACATTGGCCATAAGCCACCGGCAAATTCTTTACTCATAAATTCAGTTGGTCAATTAGTTTTATTAGCTATTATAATCAATAGCGATGCTAAAACAAATGACGGAACAGCTACAAATATAATTGATAGTACATTTAAAGCAATATCCGGTAATTTACCTCTTTTATATCCTGCAAAAATTCCAAATGTGACTCCCAAAATAGTTCCAAAAACAAAACCTGTACCAGAAACAAGAAAAGTATATTTTAATGGTTCAGAAAATTGCTGTGGAATTGTTTTAGTAGGATTGGTAAAATTATATCCAAAATCTCCTTTGAAAATATTTTTAATATACTCGCCAAATGCTGAAAAAGAACTTATATTCGGGTTGTAATTATATTCATTATATACGCTTTGGGCAATTTGTTCTGGAGATAGATTTTTTTCACCAAGACTTGCTGCTGAAATTTTTTCAGTAATCGCAGTAGGCTCTTTTCCAATTGCTCTTAACAAAAAGAAAACAATTGTAAGACCTACAACAATTGTTAAAAGTGCTAATAAAAGCCTTTTTATAATATATTTAAACATTTATTTTTCCCTTTTATTCGCTATCAACGACAACTGTATCAATAAAGTTATGTGAATTTCCATTTGAAAATGTTGCTAGATCAGCTATTTTCAATCATTTTGAAGAATATATCGTTTTCTTTGAAACGCTTTCATCAGTTTTTGGAAGAGGAGCAAGATCTCTATATCCTGGATATTGAATTGCTAATTTATTTCTAAGAGATAAATCATCAAAATATCTAATGTAATCTTTAATTCTTTGATGATTATCAGCTTTATATAAATCATAGAAGAATTGCTGTGAAATAGCATCAATTTGAGAATATGCATCAACAACATCTTTATGTGCTCCATCTAATAAATCAACAGTATGTCTTCTGTGTTGTAATCAATCTATCATTGTTCCTTTATTTAAAATTTCTTTAGTTATCTTGTCTTTCTTATCTGCTGGAACAGTTTTTAAATAATCAAAAAAGTCTTTATAATTACTTTTCCCAGCTACTAAATCAAAACTATTTTGGTTTGTATAATCAAAATTCTCAACTTCATAATTTGATGAAGAATTATCCATTGCTTCACTTAGGATAGTTAAAAATGGTGATGGTCCATAGTAAGCAGAAAAGTATTGCTGACTTATAGATAATGCTGATTTATAATCACCACCTACACCAAGATAAATTGCTGGTGCACTTGAAATTTTATCAATTGCATTTAGTTCTTTATCATTTTGAGGTACAAATTTCTTAAATTCTAAATTAACACCTGCGTCTTTTGTTAAATTATTTAATGATGTTAATAATCTGTCTTCTGCATTTTTTCTTTTATTTGGAATTGTACTTTGAAGATCAGATGCTTTGTAATCATATAAAGGGAAAACAAATTTATCTGTGGCTGACAAATTGCTATTTTCAGCAATTGAATCATCAATGAATTTCTTTCAAGCACTTTTTACTACATCATATTTTGTTGATTTATATGATTCTTCTCAATTATCGGAATTTTTCTTGTAATTATCAATCATATTAGAATCGCTATCAATTCCATGAGAAAGACCAACTCTTTCATCAGAATGATTATCTCATTGATCTTGCATTGAATTACCACTTCAAACTAATTCATTCGGGTAGAAGTTTCTCCCTGATTTTGTCTGATTTTTACTTGATGACTCAGAATCAGCACCTAATGTGTATAAGTTTACAGATGAATTTAGTAATGCTCTAAATTGTTTTCCTCTTCCTAAAAAATACTCTTTCATTGATTTCGAACTATTTTGAACATTAGCAGTATTTTCATCAAATAATAATTGAGATGTTTTATCATCAAGTTTTTGAGCTTCATTTGTTGTCTCAACCATGTAATATGGATTCAAATAAAGAGATCTCATTGGTCCACTCATCGAATTAAATCTATCAGAATAATCACCTGCTTCACTAACATCTTTTAAAAGGTTTGCGTCAGAAGCTGCTTCCCCAAATAAAATTGACTCTGAATTATTTTTTAAGAAAGATTTTTGTCTAGCTTGTTTATATGTATCAATATCTACATTATCATAAAATAGATATTGTAATTTTTCAATCGAATCTTTTCTTTTATTTCATCTATCATCGTAAGAAAATTCATTCTTTTTAAGAATAAATCCATCAGAATTTGGATTAATATCATTATTATTTCAATAAAATCTCGCAACTGTTAGCATTCCTGATAGATCTGCTTTACCATCTTTCTTAGGAGATTTTCCATATTCTAACATTTGTAAAAATTTTCCAGGTAAATCAAATTTCTTGTAGTTTCCGTTAAGCTCTAAGATTTTTTGTGAAGGAATTGGGAAAAATAATATACCACCAGTAAATAAATTATAAATTATATTACTTGATTGTGGATTTTTAAACACCATAGTAAATTTATCAGGATCGTAATTTTCTGAAGCATCACTATTTGTATTTGCATCTATTGTTTTTTGCAAGTCAATACCATATAAAGCAAGTAGATAAACATTTCCATTATTATAGTGTCTTCTTGGTTTATTGCTACCTTTTTCATAAAATTCTTCATCATTTTTAATTCTATCTATATATTCTTTTTCCATGACTGGACCTTGCGCTTCTCCAGTATTATTTATTGTTCCTTTAGTACGAAATTCTTCACTTGTATAAACCAATCTCATGAATCCATAGAATAAGTCAATTGCTTTAAATTCATATTTTGATTTTTCACCATTACTATTAACGTAATGTGTTCCTGGATTAACTTTGAAAGTAAATGATGATGAAGGTTGGCTATCTAATTTTGTTTTAAACTCATCAAAAGATTTTAAATCTGTAGTTCCTCCGTCTAATGATACAGAAGAAATTGAATCAAATTCCATTTTTTCTTCCTTATTATTAACTAATTCTGAAGTTCCATCTTTATTACTTTTCACTGAACTATTAGTAATTACTCTTTGTCTAAAAATTGATGGTGTGCTTACTGAAACATAATCTCTATTTGTTGAAGTAAGACCTTGAACGCTTTGATCAAAAACACGAAAATCATTATTTGTTGAAAATCTTGAATAATCCGCATATTGAACGATTGTTTTCCTCCCTTGATCTAATATTCCTGATTCTGTGCTACCAGAAAGTGAAATTCCTAAAGGAATTGCAACTCCTAAAGTTATAGCTACAGCTGCCCCAGAAGCTATACCTATTTTAACTGATTTCTTCATTTTACCCCTTTTCATATTTTCTTTGTGAAAATTTTAAATAAAAATTAAAAAATAAACTATTTGAGATAGTTTATATTGACTTCTTTTACATATTATAAAGTAGTAACATAAACTATTGCGCCAAGCATTTGCAAGAGTGTGAAGCTTTTATGCGTCCCCACCACCTAATTAGAATACCTCCTAATTAAATTCGGCTATAATACCCTTTTGGTAAAATCACTGTATGTCTACTTAATTACCTAATTATGCTTATAGCTCCTCAATAGTTGCTTTTTTCTTTTTTGATTGACATTAATTACATTTTTATGTCATTCAAATATTTTCATTCTTTTTCATTATATCATAAAATTGTTATAATGTATCTATTTAGTACTTAACCAAATTTGAAACGGGTTTAATGCCTCTTCCTACTTTTGATATTTTTTTACCATTTATTTCGACTGCGTCTGCAGTAAATGAATTTTTTATTTTAAGAAGCGAGCTTCCAACTCCATAAACATCAACTGGAGATTTTTTATTTTCAAAATTTTTAATTTTTTGAGCATCAAACCCAGATGAAACAATTATTTTTACATGATTACCATTAGCTTTATTTAATTCATTTCTTAATCTTGAAATCATGTTTGGTGTTACGCCATATTCTTCATTATTTGGAAACATTTTATCAGAAAGATTTGCAGAAGTATCAACTCTAACAGCAGATAAATTTTTTCCAAATTCTTTAAGAGCTTTCAAGGAGTCTGCAATTACGTCATTATTAAAATCAACAAGTGCAGTTAATTTTTCATTTTTAAACGTATCTTTATAAGCATGCAATGATTTAATTAAATCTCCTTCAAACATTTGAATTAAGGCATGCGGCATTGTCCCAACTGAGATGCCATCATGAAGTTCAACATGAGCATCAGTAACTTGTTTTTTAATGCCACCTAGCGAAATTGCATATCCATCAAGAGTTTGATTAATATAATGGTCTTGTCTGTCTCCCATATATATTACTTCTTTACCATTAGATTCTTTTAAAGCATGATATGCATTTGTAGCTAATGATGTTGCTCTCGAAAGAATTCCGTCAATTACACCTTCATATATTCCAAATTGAACATAATTACCTTTTAATTGCAAAACAATATCTCCTGAATTAATTTTTGAACCTTCTTTTAAGTATAAAATTTCATATTTACTGGTTTGAGTGTTTTTTTCCAAAAATTTTAAAACCTCGTTTATTCCACATAATATGGAGTCATTTTGTCTTTGAAAAAATTGAAGAGTAACAATTGAATTAGGCAAATGCTTTTCAATTATTCGAGATGTTTTATCGAAATATTTTGCTGTGTATTTTTTCATTAGAATAATAAGTCCTTTCTGACAATAATTCCTTTTTTATTTGTAAATATGCTCATTATAAAACTTAATAAAGCAGGAAGAGCAATTTGAATAAAAATTATATTTAGTCATGCATATTCATTTAATCAACCATTTTCTTTAAGGGTAAATATTTGCCCGTATAAAGCGCTGGTTCCCATTCCAGATGTTGCTGAATTAACATCAGAAAAAGGTAATAAACCATCAAAAGTGGCTAATGATATTGTTCCAACTATCATTGATGTTAATACAGGGATTATTAGCAATTTTGGTTTCTTTGTAAAATTACTTATTTGAAGCATTGAAGTACCAAATCCCACTGCCAATGATTTTGAAATACTTTTAGTGTGAACATACGTCATTACCCCAAATGCAATCATTTGTGAGGAAGTTGCTGCAATTGCTACTACTGCAGAATCACCGTTAAGACCAAGTGCTACTGCCATTGCTGCCGAAGAAGTTGGAAGCGAGAGGGCGAGTCCCATTATCATTCCAAATATTGGAGCAAGAAGTAATCCAAGTCAAAGTTTTTCATTAATGGTATTATGAATAATTCATTCAAATGATACGGTAAAAAAAGATGTTATATATGTTAATCATAATGCTCCAAATATTCCTAAAAAAACTGAAATTAGAGGAATGATAAATATATCTAGTGCCGTTTCTTTTTTATAAAATTTGAAGAAATATAACATTCCAACTCCTGCCAATCATGATGCGAATACATCGCCAGGAGTATAAAATGAAAGATTAATATTAACATCTATATTTTCAAAATTTATTGTATTATTTTCTCACTTTGGAGAAATTAATGATCTTCCTACAATGAAGGCTACTATTCCAACTGATAAAATTTCTAACGGCTTAAGTTTATGTTTAATTCCAATACCAATACCAATACCAAATGGCGTTATAAAAGTCATTACTTTTTTAACAGTAATGAAAATATTGTTATTTGAATAAAGACCGAAAATACCAATTATGGTTCCAACAATTAATGTTGCTATAAAACCCAAAGTCATTCCAGTCATTGAATCAAATCATAAACCTTTGTGGTTTATTTTTTTCACGATTAAAACTCCTTAGAGTTTCCTTATTTATTTTTTAAGTAATACACTTTTGTGCAATAACTATATTCAGACTATAACTGTCGGCTCAGGAATTCCACCTGATCATGCTCATTGAGTACGATGGCTTTTACATCCGGTAGGGATTTAACCCTGTCAGGAAACTGCAACCTAGTGTTGCAAAATAATTATATATTTTTTTTAAAAAATAACTAACTTTTTATTTCATTACTCATTGATAATTTATAAAAAAGCCCTTTCTTTTTCATTAATTCATTATATGTTCCATATTCAGGTATTTTCCCGCCTTGCTCCATATAATAAATCACATCACTATTTTTTATAGTTGAAATTCTATGTGCAACAGTAACGGAAGTTTTTCTTTTAAATAAAAATGAAATTGATTCTTGGATTTCTTTCTCTGTTTTATTATCAAGTGAGGATGTTGCTTCATCTAAAAGAATTATATTATTATCAGCAATCATTGCTCTTGCAATTGAAACTCTTTGTTTTTGTCCACCAGATAGTTGAGCACCAGATACTCCCAAAATCATATCTCAACCTAATTCATTTTTGTTTATCACTTCATCTAATCTCGCATTTTTTGCAATAATTTGAATTTCTTCATCATTAATACTGGCATTATTGTATTTAATATTTTCCTTCATTGTGCCATTGAATATAATCCCTTGTTGTTGAATATAACTAATTTTTTCTCTAACTGAGTCAATGTTAATCGAATTAATATCTTGTCCATCAACAAGTATTTGTCCAGATTGAATATTATAAAAGCCTAATATTAATTTTAAAATTGTTGATTTTCCAATTCCTGATTTTCCAACAAAAGCAATTTTTTGGCCCGCTTCTATTTTTAGAGAGAAATTCTTAAGAACATCTATTTTTTTATTTTTTACAGTATAAGAAAAATTAACATTTTTGAATTCTATTGTTCCAAGTCCTTTTTTGAAAGTTTCTTTATTTTTAACTTCCTCTGGTAAATTCATAAATAATACAAATCTTCTAAGTGAAGAAATTCCATCAGAAAATGTTTGAAATAATCCATTTATACGATTAATTGGCATGGTCATTGTTCCTCCCAATGCAATAAATCCTGCAAATGTTGTTATTGTTATGTTGCCATAATATAATTGAAATCCAGCTGCAAGAAGAATTCCCGTTTGTATAAAAAGAATTGATGCCAAAAAAATTGAATTAAATGATGATGATAATTTTGCTAAAAGCTTTTTAAAGTGGATAAATTTATCATTAATTATATTGGTTTTTTCAATTTCATAATTATAAGAATTAAATGATTTAATTTCTGAAATAGACTCTACTTGATTGACAATGTTAGTGTTTAAACTTGAATATATATTTTTTGAAATTAATTGAACTTTAAATAATCTTTTTATATTATATCAAGAGAAAATAATTGATAAAATGTAAATTAAAATGATTGTAACTCCTACTACTCAAGAATTCAAAAATGCAAAAACAACGCCTCCGATAACTCCCATAAAAGCTAAAATACTTTCATTAATAATCGAAAAAGATACGTATTGAATTGTTTCGGGATCTCTAACAATATTAGAAATGAATGATCCTGAATCATTTTCATCAAAATGATTTTGTTTTAATGAGTGTAATTTTTTAATAGCATCTGCTCTCATTTCTAATTCTATTTTAAGTCCCATTATTCTTCCAATATAAATGGTAAAAAATCTATTAGCAATTCTTCCAATTAAGAAAATGGAAATAATTGATGCAATAATTATTAAAGTTGTTGTATCTTTGTTTTTTGCAGATTCTGTGAAATATTTAGTTAAAAATGGAGTAGATAAGAATAACCCTCCAAGAATAATACTAAAAAAAATTAATAAAAAAACATAACCCTTATGATTTTTTAAATATTTTAATAAAATTTTGGACGAGTTTGCTTTTTTCATATTGATATTATAGCAATTAATATAATTTAAGAAAACTTATATTTTATGTCTATTTCAACAAATTCTGAATTTGAAGATAAATGAGAAGCTTGAGAAAAATAAAGTTCAATCGCAAAGAAAGATTTAACCATTATATCAACATGATTAATTAAGAATTTTTGTTGAGCCAACCCATTAGTATCAATAATAGTTTTTTCAGAAATTATTCTTTTTGAAACGTTATCTTTGTCTAGCGTTTCATTTCCACTAAATTTATGATCTTTCCAAGTTTTGAAGTTAACATTTCAATTAATCTCTAATTTTGATCATTGATTAGGCATTTCATCTAATGATAATATGATTTTATTATCATTAATAACAGAATTACTTATTGTTCCATTGAATTCATAGTTAAATTTGTAATTTTTCATTATTCCCCTTTTAATAATTTAATAAATTATTCAAATAAATTATACATATTAATTGAAATTTATTATTTAAATGCTATGAATTATCTGATTTCTTTTTATTTTTGTATTTAAATGATCCAATTAATCCTCCTATTGTATAAACAGGAATCATTGATACTTGAAAAAAGGCTTGCTTAGGAATATAAATTCCTGATAAATTCAATGAAGATAGAATAATCATTGTAATCATGCCCGCAATAAGTACTGATATATTTATATATCTTAAAATTCTATATTTTTTAATTTTTCACCTCCTTTTATGTAATGAAAGGGGTTTAATTTATCTACTTTTTCTTTTTTTAATTCACTCAAACTATCATATCATGGCACATTTTTTTTGATAAATTCTTTATTTGCAAAATCATACAATTCATAAAAATCAAGAGTATAAGTCTTGCCATTGAATATGTAACCTATATAAGAACCGTCTAATGTGAAATGTGCAAGAAATCCATTTTTTCCCATAAGATTTGGGTTATTCACAAAATATTCATCACCCATTTTTTCAATAAATTTTTTTGCATATTTTTTCAAAAGATTGTAAGGCTTCTTTTTAGGATATTCAGAAATTTTATGCACGGATTTATACCGATCTTTTTTATTAACATCTTTATTTTTTATTTCTTGATTAGAACAAGAAATCATCACTAATGTAGGTAAAAAAAACACTACACTACTTATAACTAATATATTCTTCATATTTTTCCCCTGTTTATTTTAAAAATTTTTAATATTCTAATTAATATAATTATAATGCACAAAGATAAATATTTGAAATTG
>JABSQU010000027.1 GCA_013215685.1 Mycoplasmatales bacterium
AATAAAGAAAATATATTTAGTATTATTATTGTTTTTGTTCTTGCTTCATTATATTCACTTACAAGAAATATTGACATAATTAAATATAGTGAAGAAAACACAATCATTATTATTATTGATGTTAAATTTATTTTTGTTTTCCTCATTATTAATCCTAGTTAAATTATTTTTTTGTTTTATAAACTTCTTTAAGTCTAGCTGATTTACCTTTTCTTTGTCTCATGTAATAAAGTTTAGATCTTCTAACTCTATTAGTTCTCACTATTTCAATTTCTGAAATCAATGGAGAATTAATTAAAAAAGTTCTTTCAACGCCAATTCCATATGACATTTTTCTGACAGTAAAAGTTTTTGTTAATCCTGTATTTTTAATGGCTATAACTAAACCTTCAAAAATTTGGATACGCTCCTTGTTACCTTCTTTAATTCTAACGTGAACTTTAATATTTTCACCTACTTTAAAATCAGGTACTGAAGGATTAATTTGTTTTGCTTCAATATTTTCTATAATTTTATTTCTCATCATCTCCTCTTTCTATAATATCAGGTCTGACTTTTTTTGTCTTCTCTAATTGTTTTTGTTTTCTTCATTCTTCGATTTTTGCATGATTTCCGTTTAATAATACTTCTGGTACTTTCATGTTTTTATATTCTCTTGGTCTTGTGTATTGAGGATGATCTAACAATGCATTTTGAAATGAATCATTTGCATGAGATTCTTCTTTAATAACACCAGGAATAAGTCTTACGATTGCATCTGCTAATACCATTGAAGGTAATTCTCCACCAGTAAGTACATAATCTCCAATTGAAATTTCTTCATCAATTAATTTCCTAATTCTTTCATCAAAACCTTCATAATGTCCAGCAATGAATGTTAATTCTTTTTCTTTTGCCAATTCTTTTGCTTTTGCTTGAGTGAATGGTTTTCCTTGCGGTGAAAGTAAAATTCTCTTCCCTTTTGTTGTTTCCATAGCTTTATCAATAGGTTCAACCATAAGTAGCATACCTTGTCCACCACCATAAACTATATCATCAACTTTATTATGCTTATTATCAGCAAATTTTCTAAAATCAATAATTTTTACTTCTAATTTATTTTTCTCAATTGCTCTTTTTGTTATTGATTCAGATACAAATGGTTTGTAATAATTAGGGAATAAAGTTATAAAATTAATTTTCACTTTATTCTGTTTCTTTGTTTTCGGCTTTTACTTCTGCATTTTTTTCATTTGTTTCTTCTGTAATAACTGCTTCTTGTTTTTTAGATTTTTTAGCTTTTTTAATTAGAGTAATTACATTTTCATTTACATTTCCTGCTTTTTTTGCAGCTTCAATTTTAGTGAATAAATTTTTTACAGTGTTTGAAGGAACTGCGCCTTCATTCAATCATTTATTTTTCAACTCTTCTTTTATTCTTACTTCTTTTGTATGTGGATTATAAGTACCAATTTCTTCAATAAACTTTCCATCTCTTGGAGCTCTTGCATCTGCAGCAACAATTCTGTAGAAAGCATTAAACTTTGAACCCATTCTTTTTAATCTTAGCTTTACCATTAAAGCCTCCTTTATATTTCTATAAAATTATAACACTATTTTTATTTTGTCAAGCATTTTTACTTTACAAATTACTAAATTAATTTTTTTGTGTAAATAAAAAATAAGCATGCTTATTTTTTAAAAATTGTTTTGAATACATTGTTGTAATCGTCAAAAGCTATTATTTGTGCAGATTCTTTTACTTTCTTTGATAAATCATCCATATCTTTCAAGTTACTTTTTGGTATAAAAATTCTTTTTATTCCAAGTTCAACAGCTCCAATGGATTTTTCTTTAAGTCCTCCAATAGGAAGGATTTTACCTCTTAATGTAATTTCTCCTGTTAATGAAATATCTCTAGGAACTTTTTGACCTTTAAGTGCTGAAATTACTGCTGTTGTAAATGCAATACCCGCTGAAGGCCCATCTTTTGGAGTTGCACCTGCTGGTACATGAACTTGAATGACATTTTTTTCAAAATCAAAATCAATACCAAATCTTTTAGCATTAGCTCTTATATAAGCAGTAGCGATTTGTAATGATTCTTGCATTACTTCTCTTATTGATCCAGTTAATTTTACACCACCACTTTTAGAAGGATATGTAGTTACTTCTATTGGCAATACTCCTCCACCAACTTCAGAATAGTACATTCCATTTACTAATCCTATTTCAGATTTTCCACTTAATTCTTCTTTATAAACTTGTTCTTTTCCTAATAGTTCTTTAGCAATTTCTTTATTAATAGTAAATGAATTCTTTATCTTTCCTTCAATGATTCTTAAGACAATTTTTCTTGCCATTTTAGACATAACTCTTTGAAGACCACGAACTCCAGCTTCCATTGTTCATTTTTGAATAATGTATTTGATTGTAGCATCAGAAATTTTGAATTGACCTTTTTTAATTGCATGTTCTTTAATTACTTTAGGAATAATATAATTTTTAGCAATATTTAATTTTTCTTCTGATGTATATTGATCTAAAAATATCAATTCTACCCTATCTAATAATGGTCCTGGTATTTGTTGAGAATAATTAGCGGTACCGATAAACATAACTTTTGAAAGATCATATTCTAATTCTAAATAATGGTCTTGAAAATGTTGATTTTGTTCTGGGTCTAATACTTCAAGCATCGCAGATGTTGGATCGCCTCTAAAATCTGATGACATTTTATCAATTTCATCAAGCAATATTAACGGGTTAGAGGTTTTTGCTTTATTAAAAGATTGAATTATCTTACCTGGCATAGCACCAACATATGTTCTTCTATGTCCTCTTATTTCTGATTCATCTTTTACCCCACCAAGAGAAACTTTTACAAATTCTCTACCAGCAGCTTCAGCAATAGCCTTTCCAAGCGATGTTTTACCAACACCAGGAGGACCAACCAAAGTAAGTATTGGAGCAGAAGCATTTTTAGTTTTCATTTTTACTGCCAAGTGTTCAATTATTCTCTCTTTAACTTTTTTAAGTCCAAAATGATATTTATTAAGAATATTTTTTGCTTCAGCAATATTTTCATTATCTTTTGAATAAGTTTTTCAAGGTAATTTAAGAACTCATTCAATATATCCTTTAATAACATGAGATTCTGCAGATATTGGTGGCATTGCTTCGAATTTTCTTATTTCGTCTTCGATTGTTTCCACAACAAATTTAGGATATTTCTTGTCTTTTATTTTTTCCCTTCATGAATCAACATCAGAATCTTTTGAAGAAATATCACCAAGTTCTTCCTTAATAGCTTTCATTCTTTCTCTAAGAAGAAATTCTTTTTGTTGATTATCCAAAGTGTTTTTAACAGAATTTTCAATATTCTTTTCTATTTCATTAACTTGCGCTTCTTCACTAATATATTTATTTATCAATTCAAGTCTTTTATTAACATTCAATTCTTCTAGAAGAGATTGTTTCTTTGAAAGAGTTAAAGGAAGATAATGAGAAATGACATCAGTAAGTTCGTTAGCAGAAATTCCAGAAGCCAAAGTACCTAAAACATTTTTAGGAATTTGAACCATTCCTGAAAGAATTTCGTCTAGTTGAGTTGAAACTCTGTTAACAAAAGCTTGTTCAACCGCATCTTCAGCTGATTTATTTTTAAGAATTTTAGCTTCAGCTTCAATTAATTGACCATTGTTAAAATTAATCTTTGATATTACAACTCTTTCGATTCCTGTTACTTTAATAGATTTAGTTCCATTTGGATATTCTTTATTTAATTCATATTTAACTAAGGTACCTATTTGGAAAAGTTGTGTTTTATCTTCAATTACATCTTCCATAACATTTTTTTGTGAAACTATAACCAATTGGTTATTATATGACACAGAAGAAAAATTTATTGCATTTAAAGAGTTTTTTCTCCCAATTTCCAAAATAGAGCTGTGCTTTGGAAAAACTATTACTCCTCTTGTTGCTATTACTGGATATTTCATGATTGCCTCCTAATTACTTTCAATAATATAGATATATTATAGCAAAAAATTAGCACTCTAATAATAAAAGTGCTAATTTTATTTTATTTTTTCTGTTTAATTTTGCTTTCTTTATACTTATTAACTAGCATATTAACTGGAAATGCTAATAATATTCCAATTATAACAAATATTGCAGTCGCTCAAAGAGCAAGTGGATATGAAACTAAAATAATTACTAAAACAATTGATATAGGTATATTAAAATTCAATGATTCAATTGATAAAATTTCAAAACGAATTAATATTACACTTAGCAATATCACATAAAATATAAAACCAATTGCTATTCCTCAAATTGTTCCATATGAAACTCTTTCAAAGCCTGATCAACTAGGAAGGAAAAAGTAAAATATTATAAGAGCTGGTGTTGCTATAAAAACTAGTGAAAATAAAGCATTAAGTCATCCGTCATTTTTTTTCATATTAATCATTATAAAAGAAAATACAAAATTTTATTTAAATCCATTAGTAAAATATTCAAATATAAAAAAATAAGAAGAAGTCCTCTTACTTAAATATGTTTATTAATTCTAAATTGCTAGTTCTAATGCTAATTCCATCATTTTTGTAAAAGAATTTTGTCTTTCTTCAGCAGATGTTTCTTCTTTAGTAACAAGATTATCAGAAATTGTTAATATGCAAGCTGCATTTTTTCCAGTAGCTTTTGCATTGGCAAATAATGCTGCAGATTCCATTTCAACACAAATTGCACCAGTATCTTTGATAGTGTCTTCCAATTTTCTAATTGAATAAAAAACGTCTGATGAATGAACTCTTCCTAAAGTAACATGAATATCTTTCTCTTTTGCTTTTTTCAATATTTTTTCATTTAATTCCTGGGAAGGTTTAATTAAATTATTTTCTTCACCAAGAACTAATTTTGAAAAAGCTGATGAATCTGAATATGCTTCTTTAGCAACAACAATGTCATATAAATCTAATTCTTTTATATAAGAACCTGCAGAACCTATTCTAACAATATTTTCAACGTCATAGAATTTAAAAAGTTCATATGAGTAAATTCCTATAGATGGTTGTCCCATTCCAGAACCAGCGATTGTAATTTCTTTTCCTTTATATTTTCCTGTGAAAAAAAACATATTTCTTACTTGGTTAACTTTTTTAACATCAGTTAAAAATTTTTCTGCAATAAATTTTGCTCTCAATGGATCTCCAGGCATCAAAACTGTTTTTGCAATTTCGCCCTTTTTTGCCGTAATGTGTGGTGTCATTTATCCTCTTTTCAATATACAATAATTATACATTGAAATTCTTTTGTATATAATTTATGTGATTAAAGTATAAAAATTAATAAAATTAAGGACGAGGTAATAAATGAAAAACAAATGATTATTTACTGTTGATCTTGATGGCACTCTGCTAAAAAATTCATCAACAGGAGAAATAAATCCAAAGGATAAGAAGGCAATACATAAATTAATTGAAGCTGGTCACATTGTTACAATAGTAACAGGAAGACCATGAAGATCAACTGAAAAAACTTATAATGCCCTTGGTCTAAAAACGATTGTTGGAAATTATAATGGTGCACAAATACACAATCCGTCAGATTATAGTTTTATACCGATGACATCTTATATGAATCTTAATGATGTTATGTATATTTTAGGGGATAAAAAAATTAAAGCAGCAATGTCAAATCTCGCAATTGAAGGACCAGGATGAGTTATGCTGGAAAAAAGAAATAAAGAATTAGAAAGAGTTTTTGGTTTTCAAAATGCAGCAAAGCTGAAAGTTGGTATAAATTTTCATAAACTTCCATTGAAGCCAACAGGAATTATTTTTGATACTAAAAAAGGTGTTAATATACCAAAATTACGTGATTATTTACAACGAAAATACGGAGATTTAGTTGAATTTTCATCTTGATCAAAAGGAGAAGGTTGTACTCCAGTATTTGACATGACAAATGTAGGAGTTACAAAAGCCAAAGCATTATCACTAATGGCAAGGTATTATTCAGTTCCTTTAAAAAGAACTGTAGCAATTGGTGACGGATATAATGATGTACCGATGTTTGAAACAGCTGAAATTTCTGTTTCAATGAAAAATTCTTCAGACGATATAAAGGAAAAAACAACATATACTACAGAAAAAAGTAATAAAGATGGTGGAGTGGCTGAATTTATAAATAAATTTTTGGCTGATAAAGATAAAAAATTTATTTCTAAATTAAAAAGAATTAGAGCTAAAAAATACAACATAATTGAACAAACAACAAAAGCACACTAGTGCTTTTTTATAAATTATCTTCAAAGTAATTATGTGATTTTAGGAATATATCTGCAATTTGAGAAGCTGTTTTTTTAGTAGATTCAACTTCAGGAGTTGATGGATCATCATATCCAAAACTTAAATCAAAATTCATTTGAATCATTTCATCTTGAGAAATTTTTATAGCTTCAATAACTTTCAATAAACTCGATTGTTTGTTATTTTTAAGTTTTATATCATTATATTGTTCTAATTTATTATCTCTTACTAAAAATGCAGCTTCGTAGGAAACAAAATTATCATTCATATCACTTAAATTCAAAGCTTTAAATTGAGCAGTTGTGTTCTTTGGAGACAAAGTTGCATCTGTTCCATATCCAAGAGCAATATCAATTCCAGAATCACCTGTTTTTGAAAGCAGATTATATTTATTGCTTTCTTGATCAATTTGACGAAGTGTTCATCCTTTTGATTCAAGTCTATTTTTTGATTCAAAATGATCAGTATTTCCATCATATGGTTTTCCTTCAGAAATATCTAGCAATTTATTTAAAATACCCGATCCTGTAAATACGTTTGAGGATAAACCGATTTTTCCGGACTGAGCAAATAATTCGTTTAATGAATTAACATTCGGGAAATCATTTTTTTTAGATACTAATACATAAGAATTTGTAAATCCGATTCCTTTTTTTAATTCATTGCCCATTATAATTTTTAAATTTTTGGTAGATTCGAATTCCTTTAAATGATTATTGTAATCATCAAGAGTAAATTTATCAACATCAGTTTTTTCCAATCCTTTAGGTGGTTTTTTTCAATAATTATCGTAAATTGACCCAGAATATTCAGCAATAGAATCAATATTTCCATTGTTAAATAAATTTGGCGCCAAATTTCCATCGATTCCAGGTTTAAATTCTGTGTAAATGTCTGTTCAATGCTCAATCATTTTATTTTCTATGTTACCTAAAATTAGTCCTTCTGGAAATGCCTTTGCTCCAATAACAATACCATTTTGTGATTTTTCTTTTTCTGATTCCTTTACGGCAAGAACTGTTATAGGAAGAACTATAAAAGTTCCTAATAATAATGAACCAGAAACAATTTTTAATCCCTTCATTACTTTACCCCTCTTTCTGTAAAGGAATATTTAAAGAGAGTAAGAATTCCAATCGATAAGAAAGCTAATAAAACAACTGGAACCATGCCTTGTAAAACTAATCCAGAATTTCTTGTTTGAATTCCTTCATTAATAATTTGACCAAGTCCACCACCTGATATTGTAAAGGCAATTGAAGCTCCTCCAATTAAAAGAGTTGATGTAATTCTTATTCCATTAATTATTGTGCCAATGTGAGACATTATCTTGATTCTAAAAAGTATTTGGAACCTATTAAGACCAAGTGAAATTGCTGTATCAATTGATTCTTGTTTCGTATTATTTAATGCAACAATTGTATTTGACAATATAGGAAAAATACCATAAGCAATTAAAGTAATAAGAACTATTATAAGAATATCATCTATAAATGGTATTAATAGACCAAAAATAGCAATTGATGGAATTACTTGAAGAATTGAAAATGAAGAAGTAACAAGTAATTTTGCAAATTTAGTTTTATGAATTAATATTCCTAAAAGAATCCCAATTATTATTGAAACTAAAGTAGCTAAAAATGAGTATTCAATATGGACTAAAAGTTGTTCTCATATTTCTTTTCAATGAATTTCCACTATTCCTCCTCCAATAATTTTAAATTTTCGACTGTATCAAATAGAAAGAATTTTCTAATTCATTTGTCTTTGGATTTTTTTACACTTTCTAAATTTCATTTTTTGTTTTTGAAAAGTTTCCCATTTTTTAAAATAACTATTTCGTCTGAAAGTCTCATTATTTCATCTGGATCATGAGAAACCATGATAACTGTTTTATTGTATTGCTTCATTAATTTATATGTTAAATTTTGAAGTGATCTTTTAACAATTGGGTCAAGAGCAGAAAAGGGCTCATCTAATAAAATTATGTCTGTATCTAAAATAAATGCTCTTATAATTCCAATACGTTGAACTTGACCTCCTGATAACTGAGATGGGATTTTTTTAAGAATATTTTTATCTAATGAGAGATCATTGAATAACTTATCAATTTTTTCTAAAAAAACTTTTTTTGAGAATTTACCATTTTTTCTTTCAAAATTAATCATTTCTTTGTATTTAATTAAAAGTTTCTTTTTTTCAGATTTGATATCAGAATTGTTATCTGTATTATCAGAATTATTCATCAAAGATTTAACACTTTTCTTGTATTTTTCTTTTATATTTTTTATTTGTCTTTTTAAATGTGGTTTTCTTGCTAAAAGAAGATTATCAATTATAGACATATGTGAAAATAATCCTCCTCTTTGAATGATATAACCAGCATTGGTAACTTTTTTAAATTTTGAAATTTCTGAAATATTTTTACCATAAATCTCTATTTCTCCACTATCAATTTCTATTAAACCATTAATTGATTTAATTAAAGTTGTTTTACCAGAACCAGATAATCCTACAAAAGTAGTGAATTTACTTTTTTTAATTTTTAAATTCATTTCTTTTATTATTAGACTTTCTCCATAAGAAATATTTACATCCTTAAATTCAACAGCTATTTTTCCTTTTTCCATTTTCAAATTATACACAAATATTCATGTCAAGTCATATATATAAATATTTTGAAAATTAAAATTTACAATTATCGCCTTTTTTCCGTTATTTTGTTACAAAGATTATAATCTAAGTAAAACGATAATATATAAATTTACAATTAAATTTGTTAAAATATTTTTTTATCGATATGTTGTGATATTATTAACGTATGAATAATCACTAAATAAGGCGGAATAAATGAAATATAAGAACATGAAATTATCAGAGGAAATGCAAAAAGCACTCGAATTGGCAGGATATGAAAATGCTACAGAAATACAAGAAAAGGCAATTCCATTAGCTATCGAAGGAAAGGACATTTTAGGTCAAGCTCAAACAGGAACCGGTAAAACAGCGGCTTTTGCAATACCTATTATAGAAAATACAGATATTAGTAACAAAGATATTCAACATTTGATTTTAGCGCCTACTAGAGAATTAGCAACACAAATTATGAATGAATTTAAAACATTGGGAATAACAAAAAAGATTAATGTTATTCAAATAATCGGTGGAATATCATATGAAAGACAAAGAGAAAGACTTAGAACTAAACCTCATATAATCGTAGGAACACCAGGAAGAATAAAAGATTACTTAGAAAACGGAAATCTAAAAATTCATAATTTAAAAAGTTTTACACTTGATGAAGTTGATCAATTACTTTCAATTGGATTTCAAAAAGATATAGAATATATTAATAGTAAACTTCCTAAAAATAAGCAAATGTTTTTTTTCTCAGCAACTTTTGGGGAAAAAGTCAAGAGATTGTCAAAAAACATGCTTGATAATCCTCAAGATATTAAAATTTCTTCAGGACTTTCATCAGTTGATACAGTTAAACAAGAATATATTGTTGTAAAAGAAAATAAAAAATATGAAATTCTTAAATTATTTTTACAAATACACAAACCAAAAGGTGCAATTATTTTTTGTAGAACAAGAAGAGGTGTTGAAAACTTAGTAATAGACTTAAAAAAAGATGGATTTAAAATTGATGGAATCCAAGGTGATATGGAACAAAGAGTCAGATCAAAAGTAATTGCTGCCTTTAGAAATGGAGCTTTCAATATAGTAGCCGGAACCGATGTATTAGCAAGAGGTATAGATGTTGGTCATGCTGATTATGTTTATAATTATGACTTACCAGAGGAAATAGAAAGTTATACTCACAGAATTGGTAGAGTTGGAAGAGCCGGAAGAGAAGGGATAGCTTTAGCATTTGTAAAACCTTCGCAGGCAGGATACATGAAAAAAATCCTGAGAGAAACAAATTCTAAAAAAGCTAAAGAAATTAACTTACCTGAACAATCTGAACTTGACAAAATTTTTGATTCACAAAGAACAGAAATTTTAAATGAATATTTAAGTAGAAAAAATAAACACCAACATGAGGAAATGATTTTAGAAAATTACTCACCTGATGAAATGGCTAAAATAATCTCTGTTCTTCTTAAGAAAAAAGTTAAAACATTTAAAATTGATCAATTATTAAAAGAATCAAATGAAAAAAGATATAGTTACAAAAATAAATCAAAAAATGACTCAAATAGAAAAAGGAATCCAATTAGAAAAAAAACATTTAAAAGGGAAAGAAGAAAAAATTACAAGAATAAATAGTTTCTTCTTTGATATTAAAAAATAATGCAGTTGGCATTATTTTTTTATCCGTTTATTACTGTTCCATCGTCTTGTAAACTTAAAGAATTTGAAAAATCTCCTGCTTCAGCTTCATCTGCATTAAGAAGAGTTCTTTCGGCAATTTGCTTTAAAGCTAAATTTGTGAAATAAGCTTGATGTGATGATAAAATAACATTTCTATGAGCTCTTAATCTAGTCAATGTTATGTCAGGAACCAATTCATTTGACTTATCATAAAAGAATATACCTTCTTCTCTTTCATATACATCAAGTCCGGCTCCTCTAATTTGTCCGATATCTAAAGCATCAATTAAATCTTCTGTATTAATTAATGCACCACGTGCTGTATTAATGATAATTGCGTTTTTCTTCATTAATTTTAATGTTTCTTTATTTACTATATGTTTAGTTGAAGGTAATAGCGGAGCGTGCAATGATAAATAATCCGATTGAGAAAAAACTTCATCTTTAGTAACATAATTAAATCCTAATTTTTTTGCCGTATCAGGGAAGTTTTTTTCAGCATATTCATCAAATACTATTACTTTTGCACCAAGTCCTATCGCTGCTCTAATAAGACCTTGTCCAATTCTTCCGGCACCAATAATTCCGATTGTTTGCCCATAAATTGTATCTCCTTCGAGCCCTTCAAGTGAAAAATTCTTATCTTTTGTTCTTGAATATGAAAGGTGAATATTTCTATTAATTGCCATAAGTAATGTTAAAGCAAATTCCGATACTGCTTCTGGGGAGTAGGCAGGAACTCTTCAAATTTTAATTCCATATTTATTTGCTGACTTTAAATTTATATTGTTATATCCAGCCGATCTTTCTAGTCAAATTTTTATTCCATATTCAGATATTTTTTTTAAAATTTCATCTGATCCATCACAATTTACGAATCCACATACAGCATCAAAGCCTTTTGCTTTCATAATTGATTCTTTTGTTATTCTATCTTGAAAAAAAACTAATTCGTGTCCTGTTTTGTTATTTTCATTAAATGTTTTTTTGTCAAATTTCTTCGCATCAAAAATTGCTATTTTCATATTTTCTCCTTATTTTGCTATAAAAATTATACTACTAAAAATAAAAAAATAGTTTTAAACTATTTATTTTGAGGATCTTTGTTCATATTATCAGTTCGCTTATTTTTATAGGAAATAACTTTTATAACAAATGGGTTTAAATAGTGCTCTGTAAGGCCTTGAACCAGCAAGTATCCAGCAGGGGCTAAAAACGTACCTAATAACATTGCAAGAGTCGCATATCCTATATCAGCAAAATCTTTTGCATTTCCTGCTGTGTGTCCAAAAAACAATCCTGGAATCTGCTGTCCTAGCCCACGAGCTGGATTAATTGCTGCTGTTCCAGTTAAAACACCCATTCAAACATCCATTGAAATAATAAACATTATCATTAAATCTCTGTATTTATTATTAATTGATTTTGAAAAAATTGAAAATAATAAAATCATTGTCATAACAATTTCTGCAACAAAGATGATAATTCCAGATGAAATATTATTATGAATACCCTTAAATGAACTCATATTCTTTGAAACTCCATGAAGAGTGATGGCATGATTAGCAACTCCGTTAGCTTGATGAATGTTTCCCATTCCATATATCATCAATCCTGCTAAAACACAAGCTATCATTTGAATAGTTATTTTATAAATGGCATATCTTGAAGTATTTTGCCCGCTCAATCATCTATATAAAGTTACCGCAGGATTTAAGTCGCATGAATATCTTAGAAATATAAATAATAAAATTCCTACAACAACAAAACCAGCATAAAAACCAACCAAAACAGAATGACCTAAATAATGCTCAACAACATCTCCGGAACTGTTTGCAACAGTCGATAGTCCAGCAAGCCCTAGAGTAATTAATATTGTTCCTAAAAATTCTGAAGCGCCGTGAATTAATCAAATTGATAAATTTTTTGGCTCTTCAACATTTGTTCTTTTTTCTTTTTTCAAATTAAAATATGAAAATAATTTTGACATTTTGCTCTCCTAATAATATCAATATTATACTAAATCAAATATAAATATATAATTAAAAAATAAAAAAATAGAAATTATTCTATTTTCCTGGTTTTTTTATAAATTTAACTAATATATTTATTTTAAAATTTTTGAAATCAAGGGGACTTGGCCTCAGGCGGAAAAGCGCTGTCGTGATAGAGGAGGCTTCCTGGCTTCGGTGAAAACTAAAAAGGCGAATGACTTTATTGATCAACTGACTGGTAAGAA
>JABSQU010000028.1 GCA_013215685.1 Mycoplasmatales bacterium
GTACGACGTATTACCACGCGTTGTATACTCATAATCCACGCACCGGCTAACAGTCGTATGTGAATACGCACACACACGCATGCATGTATACATACACACGCACACATGCATGCACGTATGCAATATTGAATGCATGTATGCATACATGCCTGCATGTCTGCATCCATATATGCATACATGCTTGCAAAATGCATGCAATGTACATGTATATATACTATATAGTCAGAGACCAATGGTAATATGTTTGCCATGAATAATTAACCCTGGCTTTATCTCAATAAAATATTCTCAATTCATGGGTGATGATTAGCTGTCTTGTTTTATATAGGGGTTCAGATTTTTGCCAATTCCTCAGGCATGAAAATAATAAAATATTTTTTGAAGACAAAGAAGTTAAATGCCCTATTATTTACACAGGCCCTTTAGATGAACTATTTAAATACAAATATGGACAGTTATCATATAGATCATTAAAATTTGAATTTTTGAATTTGAATGAAGATAAATTCCAAAACACGGCAGTTGTTAATTATCCAGCTCATCCAATTATGACAAGAATTACCGAATATAAAAATATGACATTGGAAAATCATAGTGGGACAATAATTTCTAAAGAATATCCGGGAGCATTTGATAAGAAAAGTAAAGATTTTAATGTTCCTTATTATCCAATGCCAACAGATAATTCAAGAGAGCAATATAAAAAATATAAAAACCTTGCGGATAATTATAAAAATTTATATCCATTAGGAAGATTAGCTACATATAAATATCTTAATATGGATCAAGTAATCAAAAATGCTCTTGATTTATTTAAAAATATGGTGGAGAAATAATATGCAAAAAAATCTTGTTTCCTTTGTAATACCTGCATATAACGGATCTCCTTTTATTGATGATTCTGTTCATTCTCTAATCAACGATAGAATATTGGAAAACAATATTCACATTTTTTATGAAATCATCATTATAAATGATGGTTCAACCGATAATACTGTTGTAAAAGCAAAAAATCTTGCTAAAAAATGAAATAAAATAACAAGAAAAGATTTTATAAGAGTTATAGATAAAGAAAATGGACAATATGGCTCTGTAATTAATAGGGGAATAAAAGAGGCAAAGGGAATTTATTTTAAAGTATTGGATGTTGACGACACTTTTAATACAACTTCTTTAATCGAATTTATAAAAATAATTAATGGTTTTAAGCATAAGGTTGATTTAATTTTAACCGACCATGTTTATGAAAAGGTAGCTGTTAATAAAAGAGATGTTCAATCGCTTGAAAAGACTTTTACACCATATAAATTGATGAATATCAAAGAAGTTGATATGCCTAAAGTATTGATAACAATGCATTCAATTATATATAGACTTGATTTACTAAAAGACATTGAGTACAAACAGATTGAGGGAATATATTATTCCGATTCTCAATATTCATTAGTTCCTCTTAAATATGTTAATACTGCATATTATATGAATATTCCATTATATAGATACTACATCGGAAGAGATGAGCAGTCAATAAACCTAAAAGTTATGGTTAAAAATAGAATTCATCAATTAAAAGTTTTGGAAGTAATATGAAAACAAATCAATTTTAAATATATCAATTCTCCACAAATTAGAAAATATATGAAATCTGTAATGAGACAAATGGCGCAATGACAAATAATGCTTATAGCTTTTGATGAAAAAATACCAAAAAAGGCAAAATATTTAATGAATTTCTTAGATGAATTAAAAATGCTTCAACCAACTCATTATCGAAAAATAACTAAAACAATTCTTTTTAAAGCTCTTAGAATTTCAAGAGGTAAAGGAATGGGTTTTATTGTTAGATTTGCTGTAAAACTTTATTCAAAATTTAAAAAAAATATTATGGCTGAGTGAGAATAATGAAATTATTTTATTACCTTTAACTTATAATTATTATATGAAATTTTTAGATCAAGTAAAATTACAAGTTAAAGCTGGTAAAGGTGGAGATGGTGTTATTTCTTTTAGAAGGGAATTTAGAGTAGATAAAGGTGGTCCTGATGGCGGAGACGGAGGCCATGGAGGCTCTATTTATTTTGTGGGAGACACAGGATTAAACACTTTATTCACTCTTAAATTTAATAAAATTATTAAAGGTAATGATGGTGAAAACGGAAGAGGCAAAAATCAATATGGAGCAAAAGGAGAAAATAAATATATTAAAGTTCCATTAGGGACAATTGTTAAAAATGGCGAAAAAATAATAGCTGATATTACCGAAGAAAAGAAATATCTAATAGCGTCAGGAGGAAAAGGCGGTAAAGGAAACGCTAAGTTTAAAACATCAAGGAATACAGCTCCTAGATTGTCTGAAAATGGTGACCCAGGGGAGCAATTAAATTTATTTTTATCACTTAAGGTATTGGCAGATGTTGGATTTGTTGGAAAACCATCAGCAGGAAAATCAACACTTCTTTCTAAAATATCAAATGCAAAACCTAAAATAGCGTCGTATTCTTTTACAACTTTAACTCCTCAATTAGGCTTTGTTTATGCTGGAGATAATGACTTTGTTGCAGCTGATTTACCAGGACTTATTGAAGGAGCATCAAAAGGCAAAGGATTAGGATATGAATTTTTAAAACATATTGAAAGATGTAGATTAATTGCACATATTATTGATTTTGGTTCAGAAGAAAAAAATCCTATTGAAGATTATGAGATTATTAATAATGAACTTAAATCTTATGATTTTGAATTAGAAAATAAAAAACAAGTTGTCATTGCCAATAAAATGGATAAATCTATTTTTAAAGAAAAATTAATGAAATTCAAAAAAAGATATCCAAATCTTGAGGTAATATCTATTTCTGCGCTTGAAGAAAAAGGGATTAGTCAGTTAAAAAATAAACTCTCTAATGAATTGAAAACAATTAAAGAGGTTGAGTTCAATACTAATTTAGATGAAGTAACAATAGAACTAGAAGACGATATAAAAATTAATAATCCATTTACAGGATTTTATGAAATAACAGGGAACGAAATAAAAAGAATTTATGACAAAATTCCTTTAAATTCAAATGACAACTTAAGAAGGTTTAATAAACTGATGAAAAATACAGGAGTATGAGAATTATTGAATAAAAAAGGTATTAAAGATGGAGATACAGTAATAATATATGATTATGAATTTATTTGAGGAGAGGAATATTTTAATGATTGAGTATAAAAATTATTTAGTTAATTGAATAAGAGAAGAAGTTGCTAAATCTGGACAAAAAGGAGTTATTGTGGGAATGTCAGGAGGAGTTGATTCTTCTGTTGTTGCTGCAATTGCAAAGGAATCTTTCCCTAACAATTCTTTAGGAGTATATATGCCTATAGAAAATATGGGCAAAGATTTAGAAGACGCAATGGAAGTTGCTAAAAAAATAAAAATCGATACTACAACAGTTAATCTTACTGAATCTTTTAATTCAACTTTGAATAATTTAAATATTACAAAAAAAATGGCAATCGCCAATATAAAACCTAGATTAAGAATGACAGCTCTTTATGCTTTAGCTCAAGAAAATAATTATCTTGTTTTAGGCACCGATAATAAAGCGGAATGACTACTAGGTTATTTTACAAAATATGGAGATGGTGGTGTAGATTTGTTACCGATTATACACTTAACAAAAGGTGAAGTTAATAAAATGGCTGAGGAATTGGAATTACCAAGCATCGTTTATACTAAAAAGCCATCTGCTGCGTTATGAGATAATCAAACAGATGAAGAAGAATTAGGATTTTCATACGAAAAAGTTGATAAATATATCAAAGGAGAAAAAATTGATTCATTAATTGAAAATAAAATAAAGCATCAAATTAAAATAACCGAGCATAAAAGAAGAGAATTACCGCAACCTTTGGACACCAAATCTTACAAAAAATAAGTATCTTAATACATCAATCACTTAAATTCAAATTTTTCTTAAATTTATTCTATCTAATTTGCTAATTTTATAATGATTAATCGATCCTGAAACCATAAAAAAAATAAAATATGATTTCTTAATATAATTTGAAATAAATCCAATTTCTAGATTAATAAATAATTTAATTACTTTTCCATCTTTATCGCATATAACTACATCATATGGAATGTTAAAAAGAATTGTATTGAAAGCTTTTTTATTTCTTAAAACAAATATATTGTTATATTGTGGAGTTTCAAATTTTCTTAAAAGTTTGTAAGTTTCTGAATGTGATTTTTCAGAATGAACAATAATATTTTCTAAAATAACATCATTAAATGTTAGTGTATATTTATTTTTTCCATTTAATTTTAAATTATTTCTTGTAAAAAATTTTACTCATTCTCTTATCTTCATAATATAATTATTATACTTTTAAAAGGAGAAATAATGGCAGGACATTCAAAATGAGCTAATATTAAGCATAGAAAAGGTGCGCAAGACAAAGCAAGAGCAAAAAAATTTGCTAAATTTTCGAAAGAAATTATGGTAGCTGCTGCAAGTGGTGGACCAGATATTGAGACTAATTCATCTTTAAGATTGGCAGTTGCAAAAGCAAAAGCTCAATCAATGCCTAAAAAAAATATTGAATCAGCTATTGCGAAAGCAACTGGCTCAGATTCAAATGAAGACTATAAAGAAATTTACTATGGCGGGAATGTTTCTGGCGTTACATTTTTAATCAAATATTTAGCTTCAAACGAAAATAAAGTAGCTGCCGAGATTCAACATCTTTTTTCAAAAGCAGGAGGATCAGTTACAGGAGCATCCTCTGTAAGCTATGTTTTTGACATGAAAGGAGTTTTAGAAATCCCTAATTCATATGGAGATGAAAATACTATCATGATGAAAGCATTAGAAGCAGGTGCAGAAGATTTTGAGACTGGTGAAGACTCATATTTTATTTATACTGATCCTTCTTCCTTTCCTGATGTTAAAGATTCTCTTGAAAAAGATGGTATTGAAAATTTTCAAACTGCTGAAGTAAAATATTTACCGAACATAGAGCATCAAGTTACAAAAGAAAAAGCAGAAAAAATACTTTCATTTATTGATAAATTAGAGGATGAAGATGATATTCAAGACGTTTACCATAATTTAGATGCAAATTCCTTTAATGACTAAATAATTAAGAATAAAAACCAAAAGGGCATTTTTTAAATTTTAGTGTATAATTTGTATTATGTATCAATATGATACTGAAAAATAAAAAGGAGAATAAATGAAAAAAATAGCAATCGGAGCAATTGCAGGTGGCTCTGTACTTGTTTCTTTAGGGATAGGAGCAGGAGTAGCAACATCAATAATACTTCCAAAAACAAATGATTTAAAGGATTCGTTGAACAATTTTATCTTAGAATCAGGTAGTGATCCTACTAATACTTGAAATGAAAGTAAAAAAATTAATTATATAGCTTTTGGAGATTCAGAAACTGCAGGTATGAATGGAATAGATGATATAGAAAGAGCTTCTTATTCTGATTTCTTAGCAAAAAATTTAAGAAAAACAAATAATTTAGGAAAATATAGAAATTATGCATTATCAGGATCTAGACTAGGGGATATGCATAAATTAATACTTGGTTCCTTAGATGTTCAGAAAAATATGGAAAATGCTGATCTAATAACATTTACAATTGGAGCAAATGATTTATTAGCATTTACGGAATTTTTTAAATTACCGTTTAGACAAAGTCTTTCAGATATTTTTAATCTAGGACCTGACACATCTTCAAAAATGTTTAGAAGCAATACTGATATGTTAGAAAAACTTCACAAAGATCTATGAGGAGCTGATTCGGATAAAAAGCAATTATCAAATGTTATTTTCACAGATGAAGACAAAAATAATGCATTAATTGAAGCAGTTAATAACATGTCTGATCTTTACAGAACAGATCATATTGAAAAATTTATTTCAATTAATGAAAAAGTTGTTGATGATATTTTTGATTTGGTAACTAGAGAGATGGTAACTTTAATTCATGATATTCATCATTTAGCACCAAATGCAAAAATTTTAGTTCTTGCGCATGCTTTCCCATTTGCTCAATGACCAGATGAAGTTTTAAATAAAAAGAGAGATGATATGCAAAATAGATCTCTTAAAGAGGTATATGCTGATTTTATTAGTTCGATTGATGATGCAACAAAAGCATCAATTGGGAAAGATGCTTATTATGCACAATACTACTCAGTTGATAATCTTCCAATTTTAAAAACTTCTCGTTCCAAGAGTGGAGAAGGAGATGACTTAGCTGCAAATTCAATTTATTCTGACTATATTAAGAAAGAAAAACCTAATGCTAAAGATCATTTTAAATATAACACTATGCCAAATCCAGCGGATATTCATCCCTCAGGGTTTGGATATGAATTAATTGGAAATTCTTTATATAGCGAAATTTCAAATAAAATAGGAATTTCTAAAGAAGAATCAATTAAGAATTATACATTTGTATCTGATGGAGGAGTTTATGCAGAAGCTCCAAATCCAAGTAGTTCATCAATTTCAGGAATGCAACAATTATTAGACATGATGGATAGTAAGTCTACTACATATAGTTTTTTAAGTAAATACTTTAAAAATGATATTTCTCATCACGCAATTAAAGTTCTTCATGAAGCCGTTGTTAAAAAAGATTATAGTAAAGTCTTAGAAGAGCTAAATGCTACTGGACAATTATCTAAAACAAATGAAAAATTAAATAAAGATTTAAGAACATATACTGCAATATTGTCATCTTCAGATATATTCAAACCAATAACTGATATTGTAAAACTTGTTCAAAGTTTTGGAGAAGAAGTATACTCCTTATCAAGTGGAGAAATCACAAGTGATGTGTTTGAAACTAATATGCAAAAAATATTGACAGAATTAGGTAAGAATCCAGATGACTTAGCTTCATCATTAGGAGTGTCATTAGGCTTGCAAATAAAAACTTTGGTTAGTTCCTCTTCTTAAAAAAAATAAAAAACAGTCCTTAATAAAAAGACTGTTTTTTTTGTTCAATTTAAGCTGTAATTGAATTTGCTTTTACATATGAATCAAGTCTTGAAGCTTTTCTTGCTCCTGTTTTTTTATGTAATACACCTTTTGAAACAGCTTTATCTATTTCTTTATGTGCTTTTGAGATTAAAAGTTTAGCATTTTCATTTTTTGCTACAACAGCTTCTTTAGCTGCTCTAATGGCTGTTCTAACTTTAGATTTAACCATTCTGTTTTTTGTAGTTCTTTTTTCAATTCTTTTCATATTTTTTTCTTTTGATTTTATATTTGCCATAGTATGCTCCTTTTTAGGTAAGAATATTATACAAGAATTTATTTATTATATACATGAGAATATATTTTTTTATTATTTCATATGATATATAATTTTTTTATGAATATATATTTTGTCGGGATTTCAATAGGGTCAATAATAACATTCTTTGGTTTATGTTTGGTTTTTTACTTCTATTTAAAAAATAGAAAAATGCACAAAATGATCAGAAAAATTGGAGAATCAGCTGAAATTTCAATAAATAACGATATCAAAGTTTGAGCTAAGCATACTAAAAATAAATTTATACCATCAGCTATATTTAAATATGGACATGATAAAGTTTTTGAAGTTGATTCAATAATAATAACTGACAGAGCTCTTATTGTTGTGGAAGTTAAATCAATTAAGGGAGGAATAGAAGGAGATGCTACTAAACTTCAATGAGAAAAAGTTCTAGGGGACAAACGATTTTTAATTATTAATCCTATAATTCAAAATGATAAACATATTAAACATATTGTTAAAATGACAAATTCAAGAATTCCAACAATTTCACTAATTGTTTATTCAAATAGAGCAAATTATTTAAAAATAAATAATGTTCCACCCCATGCTCTTGTTATAAAGCATGCTGATATTTTTGATACACTAGATGAGATAAACAAATTATTAAATCCTGTCTTAACTGATATGGACATTCGAAAGATTTATGCAAATATTAAATCCTTTAAAGCAGTTAAAAAGGCAGATATTAAATTACATAAATCGATAACAAATCAAAAAGGGAGAAAAAAATGAAGATAGTTTTAGCTGGATCACCAAAAATATCTGTAAAAACTTTTGAGACCATAATTAATAATTTTGATGTTGTAGCTATTGTGACTCAACCTGATAGGAAAAAGGGGAGAGGAATGAAAATGATTGAAACCCCTGTTTCGTTATTAGCTTCAAAATATAAAATAAAAACATTCAAACCAGAAAAAATTTCTTTTATAAAAGAAGATTTGAAAAAACTGAATTTTGATTTATTTATCAGTTTTGCATTTGGACAGTGAGTCCCAGAAAGTGTTTTATCTTTAGGTAAATTTAAACCAATTAATATTCATGGTTCATTATTACCAAAATATAGGGGCGCTAGCCCAATTCAATATGCAATTTTAAATGGAGATAGAAAAATAGGCATAACCATAATTGAAATGATCAAAAAAATGGATGCAGGAAATATGCTTTTTAAAGCATCAAAAGAAATTTCTAAGGAAACTACGACTGGTGAAGCATTTGAAATTATTTCAAATTTAGCAAATGAAAATATAGTGGAATGAATTAATCAAATAAAGATTGGAAATGTTCTTCCTACTGCTCAATCAAATGATTTTACATTAGCGCCTAAAATTAAAAAATCTTTTGGAGAAATAAAAAAAGATGATTATATTGAGGCTACTCTTAGAAAAATAAAAGCTCTCAATCCATTTCCTGGTGCATTCACTTTCATCGATGAAAAAAGATTAAAAATATTCAATGCTACTACCAAAAAAACAAAAAATGCTATCCCTTTAAATTTAAAGGACGGAATTATATTCATCAATGATTATCAATATGAATCTAAAAAAAGAATTAAAATATAACTTTTTATTTTTTATTTCAACAATTAAATTTTGTAATATACTTTATTTATAATGGGAACAAAATATATATATAAAAATAAAAATGAAAAATGAGTTATTTCAAATACAAAAACAGGAAAATCAATTAAAAATTTTGATACACAAAAAGAAGCGATTGAATATGCAAAATCTTTGAAATCAACAAATGCAATCATTGTAAAAAGAAAATCTGGTTGAAAACAACTCTGAATGATCGGATCTAGTGAGGAGCCTGATATGAAAGGTAAAGAAATAAGAACAAAAGATGTTAAAAAATCGTCTATTAAAAAGGCAAATGATAAAGTTACTATAAAGAAACAATCTTCTTTTTTAAAAGAGTCAAATGATAGTGAGAAAAAAGGGAGAGAAGAAATATTCTTTAAGTCTAAAAAAGTTGAAAAGGATAAAAATGGTAATAAAATAATTACATATTCTGATGGAGAGTCCAATATTGAAATAACCAAAAAATCTTTACCAGGATGATTACAGTTTTTAATTGGAATTATAATTATATCTATTGTTGTGGCTTTTTCATTTTTAATAGGATATTACGCTTTATAACCTTATGGTTATTTTTTTCTTTATAATTATTTTAATATGGACAAAACAAAAATTAGAAATTTCGCGATAATAGCTCACATTGATCATGGTAAATCAACACTTGCAGATCGTATATTAGAATTAACTAAAACAATTGAAGATAGAGATTTAAAAACTCAGCATATGGATACAATGGATATTGAAAGAGAAAGAGGTATCACGATTAAATTGAATGCTGCACAAATATCATATAAGGACTATTTATTTCATTTAATTGATACTCCAGGACATGTTGATTTCACTTATGAAGTATCTCGATCTTTAGCAGCATGTGAAGGTGCTATTTTATTAGTTGATGCTACACAGGGAATAGAGGCCCAAACTCTTGCAAATGTTTATTTAGCGCTTGAAAATGATTTAGAAATAATTCCAGTTATTAATAAAGTCGATCTTCCCTCAGCTGATCCAGAAAGTGTAAAAAAGCAGATTGAAGATGTAATTGGTATACCTGCAAATGATGCTCTAGAAATATCAGCAAAAACTGGAAAAAATATTGATAAAGTTTTAGATAAAATTATTGAACTTGTCCCTCATCCAAAAGATGCGGATGATAATAAACCTTTGAAAGCACTGGTTTTTGACTCCTATTTTGATGTTTATAGAGGAGTTATTCTTCTTGTAAGAATTTTTGAAGGTCAAATATCTATTGGTGATGAATTTAAATTTATGATATCAGGTAATAAATTTGATGTCTCAGAATTAGGAATTAAGAATCCATTAGAAATTAAACGAAAAAAATTAACAGCCGGCGAAGTTGGTTGAATTTCAGCTTCAATTAGAGAGGCTGGAAAAGTTGCAGTTGGAGATACTATAACATTAGTTAAAAATCCTACTGAAGAACCATTATCAGGATATAAAAAATTAAATCCTGTAGTTTTTACTGGATTGTATCCTGTTGATGGCAGGGATTATGGTGACCTTAAAGATGCACTTGAAAAAATTCAATTATCTGATTCTTCGATTTCTTTTGAACAAGAAACATCATTGGCTCTTGGACATGGATTTAGAGTTGGATTTTTAGGAATGCTTCATATGGAAGTTTTACAAGATAGACTTGAAAGGGAATTTGGAATTGATTTAATTGCTACAGCTCCTTCAGTTGAATTTATAATTCATAAAACAAATGGTGAAAATGAAATAATTTCTAACCCAGCTCTTTTTCCTGATCCAGTTTATGTCAAAAGCATGGAGGAACCAATGATTTTGGCAACAATTATTATCCCAGAAAGATTTGTCGGATCTGTAATGGAGCTTTGTCAATCTAAAAGAGGAACATATAGGGATTTGGTATATATAGATGATACAAGAAGAAAAATTGTATATGAATTACCTCTTGTTGAAATTGTTTTTGATTTTTTCGATAGACTTAAATCTCTTTCAAAAGGATATGCAACTTTCGATTATGAAATAGATGGCTATAGAACTTCCAATTTAGTTAAAGTGGATATTCTTCTTAATAAAGATAAAGTTGATGCCTTTGGTTTTATAGCTCATAGAGATATGGCAGCAGCAAGAGGTAGAGAACTTGCTGTTAGACTTAAATCAGTTATTCCGAGGCACAATTTTGAAATTCCTGTTCAAGCTGTAATTGGAGGCAAAATAATTGCAAGAGAAACTATTAAGGCTTTTAGAAAAGATGTAACTGCAAAACTTTATGGAGGAGACCAAACTAGAAAAGATAAACTTCTTAAAAAACAAAAAGCTGGTAAAAAACGTGCAAAACAATTTGGTTCTGTAGAAGTGCCACAGGAAGCATTTTTAAGTGTTCTAAAAAATGATATATCAAAAAAATAATTTTTTATTGTTTCAAAATTTACATATTTTATGCGAAATTTATATCAAAATTTGATTATTATTTTTTATATTTTTAAATATAATTAGAATATGTCTATATTAATTCAATCTTCTATTATGATTTTTTTACTAACTTCAATAATATTTTTTTTAATGTCAAAACTTGTTAATATTACAAAATTTAATATTATCATTTATGTTGTTTTAATTGGATTTTGAATAGCAAGTTCTTTTTTAAAAATTTCTATAATTCATGTTGGTCATCCGTGGCAATGACCACTAATAATTGCTACTTATCAATTTACACAAGTAATTTTTAGACTCCCATTGGGAAAATTATCACAAAAATTAAAGTCAAGAAAAATACCATTATTATTAACTGTTTTTATAATGGTAATTTTTTCTATACCTTTAATGATTACAATTAACACATTAACAATATTTTTGGCTATGTTTGGATTGGGTTTTTTTGGTGCAGGATTTGGGATGCAAAATCAATATTGATCTGAAAATTGACATATTAAAAACGTTTTTATAACCGTTGGATTAATTGGCATTACTCCATATTTAGGAGATTATATTGGTTCAATAGTGAAAGAAACTGTTGAAATTAATCAAAATACAATTAAATATATATTAATGATTTTTATAATCATTATTATGTTAATAGTTATTTTATATTCAACAAATAAAGAAAAGAAAGAAACAGTTATGTTGGATAATAAAGACAAAATAGCTTCAATAATTAATGGATTTGGGTTAAAAAATGTTTTATATATGTCGATTATGATATCAATTATATCCATATCTATAAGTTTAGTAAATAACCCATTTTTGGTTCACAAAGAAAATTTAAATGACACATTATTAATTGCTATTAGTTCAAAAACAGCTTCAATAACAATTTCTCTTTTTGTCACCTTTTTTATGATTAGATTTATTAGTGTAAGAAAAATTAATCTAATTTCTCATATTATTATGATTATAGGATTATAAATTTT
>JABSQU010000029.1 GCA_013215685.1 Mycoplasmatales bacterium
ACCAACACACCTTTCTAACAACCAATAAAGGTTTTAGATTGATAAAATATAATTTGAAAATGGCAAATATTAAGTTAAATAACCTTAATTTCACAATTGAGAATCTTTATAAAAACTCTTCACTAATTGATGAAACTCATAATAAAAATATTACCGAACTAATGTACGATTTTATTAATAGAGTAATGAACAAAGATAAGCTTGATCCATTTTTTGATAAATTAAAAGAATACTTTAATAATTCAACCAATGAGGATGAAAAAAGATTAAGTCAAATAATTGATAAAGTTATAAGAGAAAATGTTTTATCATTAAATAAAGATGACCTTAAACATCTGTTAATGTATATAAATTCAATTTCTAATAATGCTATTGCACCAGAAAAAATTGAGAGTCTTTCAAACCTTATCTATAAAATAATTAATAACGGACTAAAATCTTTAGAAGAAGCAGATTTTGATCTTATTTCTTCAATGATTGACGACAATTCACTAGTTAAAATGTTCTTGGATCCATTCAAAGACTTATTATTTAAAGGTATAAATAACACATCAAAAGATAATTTAAAATCACTATCTAATCTTGTGTACAATTACGCAAAAGAATCTTTCGGTTTTGATGACAAAGTGATTACATCAGAAAGATTCAATAATATTATTTATGATTTATTGCATGGATATGGTGAATATAATAAAGAAAAATTTAAAAAAGATTTAGGTGACTTAATACCAGCCTTAAAATCAATGAATATTAAAAAATCAGTATTTTTAGTATATAGTTTGGATGTTTCCCTTGATAGTATTGTTGATTGAATATACGATAAAGATTGAAGAATTACAACAGGTCTAGCTAATAATGCAGCTTCTGTCTCAAGTGAAACAACTGATAATTTGAATAAAATTATAAAATATGGAGCTGCAGGAAATATTAATAAAATTTCTCAAATTTTCAAAGGACTAAATGATTTTGTAGGAAAAGTACTTCGTTGAGGAGATGCATTTTTAGAAGATGAACAAAAAGCACAATTGAATTCATTTGAAAGAACATTAACAAAATATGAAAATCAAGATTATTTAGGACCATTTTTACAAGAATTAATTAATAAACCAATTTTAAAACTGGAGAAAAAAGATTTAGAGCATCTATTTAAATTATTAGATGAACAAGGTGCTTTAAATGGATTCTTTAGAGAAAAGGATCCAGTAGCACTACAAAAACACAAAGATTCATTTAAAGAATTATTTTGAAAATTAATGAAAAATCCAAGATCTATTGATGAAAAAGATTTAATATACATCATATCAATAATGGATAGAAATGATTACACAAAAGATGTTCATAAAGCATTGGGCGATAATCTGGAAATATTAATGGACAAATTACTTATAAACTGAAATAGCAAAATTGATGAAACACCACTTAGAAATGCAGAAAAAATTACTATTACAGTTGATGATGCTAAAAATGCAAACTCAAAACCAATAGTGAATAAATTAGAGCAACTAAAAAAAGATCTCGACAATAAAATGTTAATGATTAATGACGAAACAACTAAATTTTTAGAGAAAAAGATATTGGTTAAAAGTCTTCAAACAATTATTGATGAGATAAAAGTTAATAATGCTGAATTAGATAGAATAAATCATATTATTCTTGATAAAGAATTTCATCTAAAATATAAAACAGTAAACAACAATAATATTAAAGTTGATACAAGAAGTATTTTGAATTTAAGACATACAACTAAGGAAGTATTTTTAAGCAGTGACAATGGAACTACTTTTGAAATATATAATAATCAACCTGTAGTAAAAGGTAATTTAATTAAAGTAGTTTATAAGCCCGATGCTGGATATTCATTTGAAAATGGCGACGAAATAATTAAAAATTTCATTGTTTCAGATAATATGGTATTTTATGATTCAAGCATAGAAGGAGTTATTCCAATATTAACTGGAAATGATGGTAGTTTAACACTTAATTTATCTAATGAAGAAAATGTTGATTATCAAATTCAAAATAATGGAAAATTAAGTTTTTCAGATACAGTTGATGTTATATTTACTCCTAAAAATAGTCATAATTGATCTGAAAAAAATGAGGGAGATCCTGTTGTGAATAAAAAAATCTCCTTTGTACTTAATGATATAAAAATGTATGAAGATGCTAAAAATGTTAATGTTGATTTATTAGATTCTGATGAATTTTCATTCTTATTGGCTGATAAAAGAACAATCACTAAATCTGAATTTGAAGAAATGAAAAATTTTGGATGAAGTTACAATAAAATTCACTCTCATTTAGTGGAACTAAAAGAATTATTTAGTCCAAACCTTCAAACAAATGAATACAAAGAAAAAGTAAAATATATAAATTCTGGATTTCTATATAGCGATACAGAACTGGCTGAATTAAATAATGGAACTGTTCCTGAAAATAATAAAACTATTACTGTAAAATTCGAACCTTGAAATTACAAAAATGGACAACATAATGTTGGAGCTAATACTCCATTAACAATTAATGGCTTCAGAATCATTGAGCATGACGGAAAACTATATGCCGTTAAAGGAAGCATTAAAAACTTAAAAAATGTTAAAGGACTTTGAAACCCAGTAGGTAATCAAAATGTTGATGCAAACCCAATATCAATAGTTATGGATCTTTCTAGAAGTGGAATTATTAACATTTCAGGGAGCGGAGTAAGATTTTTAGAATCTAAATTAGGATAAAAATATTTAAAATATCAAGTTATTTTTTGCTTGGTATTTTATTTTTGAATTTTAAGAGCAATAATTATTTTAAGACTTTGATATGATGATATATCTATTAGAGTATAATTAATTAATGATAGGTATAGACATAACTACAATATCAAGATTTAAGAATAAAAATAAGCAATTTGTTGAAAAGATTTTACATTCAAATGAAATTGTTGAATATGAAAAATCTTCAAATAAATCAAAATTTCTTGCAACAAGATGAGCCATTAAGGAGGCGATTTATAAGGCTGATAATAAAAATCATGCTTTTCACAATATAAATATTATTAAAACAGATAACATTTATAAATTTAAAAATTTTATAATTTCAACAAGTAGTGAAAAAGACATTCTTATCGCTATTGTAAAAAAAGGAGAAATCAAAAATGAATATTAAATTAAAACTACTTTTAAATTATCCAAGAATTGCTATGTGAAATAGGAAATCAAAAAAAATTGGAAAGAAATTTCAAAAATACCAAGATATAGAAAAATATCCTGCTCAATGAAGAAATAATTGAGTTTTAAAAAGAGTTAAGAAATTTTTAAAAATATTGGGAGTTGAATTAGAAGTAATTGGTTTTGATAATTTACCAAAAGCTCCAGCTATACTTATTCCTAATCATTCTTCATCAATGGATCCAGCCATTATTTTATTAGCACTTGAAAACCCTAATCCTGGATCAGATTTTTTAAATTGAATGCCAATTTTTCTTGCAAAAACTGAACTTAAAAAACATAAAAAAATTTCTGGATATGCAAAAATGATAGAAACAATTTTTATTGATCGAAATAAACCTAGAGAAGCACTTAAAGCTATGGATGAATTAACAAAATTGTCAAAAGAGCAAAAAAAATTCCAAGTTATTTTTCCCGAAGGAACAAGATCGAAAGATGGAAATATTGCAGAATTTAAAAGCGGGGCATTTCGATCTGCAAAAAAAGGATTTTTACCAATAGTTCCTGTAACAATAAATAATTCTGCATTAATATCAAACTTTGAAAGAAAAGAAAAAATTAAAGTAAAAGTGATTTTTCATCCACAAATTAAACCTTTATCTTTTATGACACAGGAAAATAAAGGAATTGCAAATAATGTTAGAAAAATAGTGATGAAAAGCTATGTTAAACCTAAAGGTAAAATAGATTTAAAAAATGAAAGCAAGGCATAGGGAGATAAATGGTGAACCAAACTGACTTAAATATTAATAATTTTAACGGCCCATTAGATTTACTTTTAGATTTAATAAAAGATAAAAAACTGGACATTTTTGATATTAACTTAGCTGAACTTGCAACAGAATATGTTAAATTAATCGACTCTCTTAAAAATACTAATTTTGATTTAGCTGCTGAATATTTAGTAATGGCAACAACTCTGATTCAATTAAAAGCAAAGCTTCTTCTTGAAAATCCTGATGATGCAGAGGAAATTAAAAAAGAAAAAGAAGATATTTTAAAACAACTAGTTGAACATCAACAATTTAAAATGATTGCGAATAAACTTAAAGAAAAAGAAAAAGAAAGATCCAATTTATTTATTAAATCATCTGAAAGTTATGCTCCGTTTGAATTACCTTATGACGAATCAAGATTAGATGGCTCTTCTGATGCAATTAAATTAATAATCCAAATGAGGAAAATGTTTGAGCGCACACATGCAAAAAAACTTAGAGAAACTACAATTGATAATTTTAATCTTTCACCAGCAGAGAGACGTTTGGAAATATTGGAAATTATTAAAAAATCATCATCCAAATCATTATTTAATGAAATTTTCAATGTACCTTCCATGAATCATTTTGTCATTACTATGTTAACTATATTAGATATGTCTAGAAAGCAAGAATTGAAAATAGAACAGAATAATCAATTTGGTGAAATCACAATCAAGAAAGGAATAATTCATGAATGATAATTTTAAAATTATAGAAGCGCTTCTATATGTTCAAGGTGACAAAGGAATTACACCTAAAGATGTTAAAGAAGTTCTTGATATGCCAACTTTAAATGCAAGAAAACAACTAAATGCCTTTAAAAAAGAATACAATAATTCAAATAGAGGGTTACAAATTTTTGAATTCAATGATGTTTATAAAATGGCTACAAGATCTGAATTTAAAGAATATATTTCAAAATTAGTTACAATCATTAAGAAAAAAAGATTATCATCTTCCGCTATTGAAACAGCTGGAATAATCGCTTATAAACAACCAATTACTAAATCACAAATTAATGAAGTCAGAGGAATTTCATCAGAAGCAACTGTAAATACTTTATTAGTCAAGGGACTAATAGAAGAAAAAGGCATTGCCAAAACACCGGGTTCGCCCATACTTTATGGAATTACAGATAAATTTTATGATTATTTTAAAATTAGATCACTAAAAGAGCTTCCAAAACTATCAGAATTCAATGAAGTCGAAGGGGCAGATGATGATTTTGAATTATTTTCATCTCAAAGACAAGATTAAATACCCATTGGGTATTTTTTTTTAAAATCATCAATTTTGATGGATCTTATAAGGAATATGTAAGATTTTGAAACATGATTTATGCTATAATATTAATAATTCATATTAAATATAGATTGAAATATTCAGAAATTACATTTTACTTTTAATTAATAATTCATGTATTAATAAAATTGAATAACTCGGTGTTTCGCAATACAAAATATTTAAAAAATAAAACGAAAAGAGGTAAAAAATGATTCTTAGAAATAAAATTCTACTAGGTGGACTAGTGGTGATAGGCTCTGTCGCTATTATTGTTCCGCTTTCATTACCACATTCAAAATCAAAAACAAAGGAATTGGATTATTCCTCAAAATTTATTTCAGCTGTTAATGTAATAAATAATTCATTAGCATTTCAATTAAAGGATGAAGACGAAGCTCGTAATGGTAAAAAAATTACATCATTTCAGTCACCGGCAATTGGTGTCAATAATAAATTTAAAACTTTATTTGTTGATCTAAAAAGTTTTTCAAAATTAGCTGAAAATGACACAGAAAAAAATAAATTAAAAAATATTGCATTGTCATTAAATTTAGTTCATTATGTGCAAAAATACATTCCAATTAGTGATAGCGCTTTTAAAAGATTGAATTTCAACATTAGTTTACCAAAAGAATATATCGATCAGGAAAAGAAAAAAAATAGAACTATTTCTGAAATAATTGGAATTGATCATTCAAAACTTGTCGAAGATAATCAATCGGAAGCTGCAAAATATGAAATTGATGGAAATGATGAATTTTCTATTCCAAAAGTTGATTCTGAAGGTAAATTTATGAAAATTTATAAATTGAATTATGATTATAGTAATCCATTTTTTACAAATCCAATTACAGGAGAAACAAAACCTTTGAAAGACGTTGAATTGAGCGAAATTAAAGAAAGTATTATCTATCAATTAACAAAAGCAATGTATTTAGCAGATAAAACGTCTTTAACTACTAGATTTTTAAATATATCCAACAAGGATTTTATTGGTGACAAATTAATCGCAGATTTTTCATACTTAAATAATAATAAAAACAAAGGAATTTTTACGTCAATTCATAAGTCAAATATAAAATTATTAAAGGCTATTTTAAGACAAGAAAAATTTAAAACAATGGGATTTAATGTAAAAGTAATTCATTCAGTTGAAGAATTAAATAAATTGAACGAAGAAGAAAATAATCATTATCATGAATATGATGAAAAGGGAATTCCTAAGGGAATTACCCCAGAATTAATTAATTTTCATTCAAAAGCAGATAAATCTAATGATATAGGTATTGTTGCAACTCCAAGTCTTCAAGAGAAAACAAATCCTTTAATTACTGAGCCAGATGTGATTGAAAAATTAACTAAACAAATTGCAAAGGAAGATTCAGAAATTCGTAAATCAATGGATGCACACAAAGATGACCAAAAACTTTATTATCAAGATAGAGCAAAATATGGAATCAAAAACAAATTAACTTCTTGAACCGATCTTTCTTTTAAACCACCAAAAAATCTTTCTGAAATTGAGTCTGAAAAATTCTTAACTAAATATTTTGGTTTTAAAAAATATAGTGATTTTGGATATAGTCCATCAATTGAATTATTCCAAAAAATTCATTCAGATTCATCCAGTGAAACAAAAATAGGTAATATTATCAATTTTAATAATTCTTCTTCATTGGGAGAAATAATAGATTTTGCTTTTAATGAAAATAATGTTCAACCAGAAGGACTTTTAAGTAAAATTAAAAGCTTATCGCCAAATGATGATGATCATGACGGATTATTTGAAACAAATTCCAAGGAAGTGAATTATCAAAAAAACCCCCACTCTCTTTTATCAATTAAACACCCACTTATTTTGAGTACAAACGATGACAGATTTACTTTTTTAAATTTTATGAAAAATTACAGAACAAGTATAAAATCACAAAGCAGAGTAGTTTTCACAAAAGAAGATTTTAAAAGAAATATTTTTAAAGATCCTCAAAATGCGTCTGATGAAGATTTATTGACTTTTATCATGTTGCTAGCAAAAATGTTTGATTCAAATAATATTCAAACTTTAAATAATGATTCTCCAATGCAAATTCCTGTTTCGGGAGTATTTGCAATAAATTTAGGTGTAAATGAAGAGAAAATTAGAACGATTTTATCTCAAAATAACGTTGATATTTCTCAATTAATTTTTGAATCTGGACATATTATTTTGAGCAAAAATAAAATAACAAGTAATATGGCTGAAACAATTTTAAAAATTTTATTTAAATTAGACGAATTCACATATTCAGATTTAAATAAAGTTGAAGATAAAACTCCAAGCAAAAATAATTTGAAATTTGATGATAAAACAATTGATGATGCTTCTAAAAAAGCAGAAGAAATTTTAAATAGTGATAACTTCAAAAAAATGCTTATTAAGCAATCTAAGGTTGCAATTTCTAATCAAACTTTCGCAACCCCTTCAGAGTCCTTAGAAAAACAGCTTGAAAATGATTACAAAAAAATGTTTCCTAATAATAAAGCAGAATTATTTAATCAATCAAAAATCGGTAAAGGAGCTATAAAAACACTTCCAAAATATGCTGATGACATTCTTTTCTCTAGACTGGATAATAGAGGAAATATATTTAATGTCAGAAATGATAAAAAAACCTTTTTATCTAAAAATTCTGCTGGATTTTCATTTAAGAGAGAGATTACTAGTGATTTAAGAATTGGATTTGAGAAAATACTAAAAGGAAATTCAAAAATTTATACACCTTTAAAATATGATAATTCTTCACTTGTAAAATGAATAGAGGGGACCACTGATGATGACAGATTAATTTCTCTATCACTTTATCTTTATTTATTGGATAAATTGAATTTAAAAGTTCAATGATCAGTTTGAGCACGCAATGACTCAAATCTAAGTAAAGAAGAAAATAAAAAACAAATTGATGCAACAATTAAAGAATTGAAAGATATCTTTGGAGAAAATAACATTTATGGAAATACAATAGAAGAAAAATATTCAGGAAGTAAAATAATATTAGAATTAAAAACTGGACATTATTTAGACGCAATGAAAAATTACTTCAAATATGCATTTTCAAGTGGTATTGCCACAAATCACATTAGTGAAATTGATAGAAAAATTGAATTATTTAATAAAAAATAATATGGAGGTGAACAATTACTATCGCTAAAACTTTTAAAAAAATACTTGTTATTTTTTTACTTCTTTTCATAACAATCAGCATAGTCTTCTTTTTAATGCACGCCGTTGGAGATGGACCTGCAATAATTAATTCATCAAATATTGATGAGTCTGTAAAAAAATCTTTTGCAGAAAAATATGGATTAAATGAACCACTTTATATTCAATTATTACTTTTTTGAAAAAATTTCTTCATAGGTAATTTTGGTCCTTCATTATCTATACATTTAGGTAAAGAAATAAATGAATTCATTTGACCAAAATTTTTCCGTTCTCTTTTAATTGGGGGACTTGCTGCAATTTTAGCATTAATTTTAGGAATTGGAATTGGACTTTTAATGGGGTTAAATAAGGGAAAATTTTTATCAAAATTTTCAGAAGTCATTATTTCTTTATTTATAGCAATACCTCCATTTATAATTGCAATATTTTTTGTAGTTATTGCTTCATCTTCTGGATTCCCAATTATTTATCAGCAAACGAACCCGATTACTTGAGTCTTGCCGATCTTAGCAATTGCTATTCCTTCATCAATGCAAACTGCAAAATTTATGAAAACAAGATTATTTATTGCTCAGGAAACACAATATGCAAGTTTAGCAAAATCTAAAGGTCTCTCACCGCGAAGAGTTATTATGAGACATTTACTAAAAGAATCTCTATTTACAATAGCAACAAGTTTACCATCATCAATTCTTACATCTGTATTGGCATCTATTTTGGTTGAGAATTTCTTTTCAATACCAGGGCTTGGTAGATTATATACTCAAGCGATAACTGCAAAAGATTATAACGTGGTCCTTGCCATCACATCACTAATGGTTGTCCTTGTTTCCATATCATTTATTTTAAGAGATTTCCTATATAAAGTATTCAATCCACAAATGAGAAGAAAAGGAGTTAAATAATGAAGAAAGAAAATTTAGAAAATTTAGAAAAAAGAAAAAAAGAAGAAGCAAAGCTAGGAAAATTTTCTTTTTCATTTATAAATAAAAATTATGAGTTATTGAAATTGGTCAGAACTTCTAAAAAAGAGGAAAAATTTATAACACTTAAATATTTTATGAAACAAAAATTGGCAATGTTTTCTTTGATTTTATTTTTATCAACGATTATTCTTGCTTTAATAATACCTTTGACAACACAATCTCCAACGCACTTATCGCCGTCTCAAAAGCATTTACCCGCTATGACTGATGGACATATTCTTGGAACGGATTTAGCTGGAAGAGATATTTGAGCTAGGCTTTGACACGGATTAAGATTTTCCCTTGGTTTAGCAGCCGTAGCCACAGTAATTGATATTTTTGTAGGTATTTTGATTGGTATTTTCATGGGATATTTCCCAGCATTTGACAAACCAATGCAATTTATCATTCAAATGATAAGTAATATTCCAAGTTTGTTTATACTTACTCTATTTGTCCTTTTTTGGAATCCAACATTTTGAGTTTTAGCTTTTTCAATGACAATCAATGGTTGAATTCCTATGGCTCAATACACAAGAGGAGAAGTATTTAGATTAAAAACTCAAGAATTTACTATGGCAGAACAAGTTTTAGGTTCTTCAACAAAAAACATTTTATCATCATATATTCCTTTATTATTACCAATGACTATAACTCAACTTATTTTTACTATACCAATGGCGATACAATACGATGCTTCTCTAGCTTTAATAGGATTAGCGGTACCAAATATAGCTTCAATAGGAAATATGATTTCAAATGCATCATCTGTAGCAACAATTTATCCATTAGAAATAATTTATCCGATATTGATTATGACCTTCATAATAATATATGTTCAATTTATTGGAAATGGAATTGAAAGAGCTCTTCGCAGGGAGATTTATGAATAAAAAGAAAATTATTGCATCAATAAAGAATATTAGAATTTCTTTTAAGGATAATTTAACAGGAAAAAATAATGTTGTAATTAGAGATACTGGATTTGATCTTTATCGAGGTGAAATTTTAGGTTTGATAGGCGAATCTGGATCTGGAAAATCAGTAATTTCATCATTATTAAATGGTCTCTTGCCGCGAGGTGGTGAAATTCTTTCAGGGAAAATCTCTATATTAGGTCATGATGTTACAAATTGAAAGGAAAAAGATTGACTTAAGTCAAAATTAAGAGGAAGAAAAATAGGAAGAGTTTTTCAAAATCCAATGTCTGCACTAACACCGACAATAAAAATTAAATATCAATTAATTGAAGCTCTCTTAGATTTTAAAATTTTTAAAAAAGAAGAAGAGTGTATAGAAGAAGTGATAAGAATATTGGACAATATGGATATCGAAAATCCTAAGGAACTTTTAAATATGTATCCTCATGAATTATCGGGAGGAATGATACAAAGAGTTGTTTTAACTATGATTATTTCTTTAAAACCAGAAGCGATTATTCTTGACGAACCAACAACCGCCTTAGATCCCATTGTTCAATCAGAAATTCTTACTTTAATAAAAAAATTAAATAAGCAATACAATATTTCATTTATTTTTATAACACATGATATTGGTGTTATATCTGAAATTGCTGATAGAGTCGCGATTATGTATGCAGGTAGAATTATTGAATATGGAGATAGTCATGAAGTATTATTTGATCCTAGACATCCATATACATGAGGATTGTTATGTTCATTACCTTCTGCATCAATTGGTAAAAATGATTTAGTTGGAATTAAAGGCATTCTCAATCAAGAATTATTAAAAGATGATCAAGATGCTTTTGTTTTTAGAAATCCTTATGCAATGCAAATTGACACAGAAAAAAGGCCTCCATTTTTCAAAATAAAAGAAAATCATTATGCCGCTACTTGATTATTACATCCAAATGCACCTAAAGTTAAAAAACCGGAATTTATTAGATCAATAAATAAACTTTACTAGAAAGGAGAGATATGAAAACAAAACTAAAAAATGATATAAAAGATGAAAAAGTTCTTGAATTTGAAAACGTTTCAATCACTTTTCCAACAAATGATAATACATTTTTTTCAGCTGTTGAAAATGTATCTTTTCATGTTAGTAAAAAGGAAATAGTTGGACTTGTAGGAGAATCTGGATCAGGAAAATCTACAATTGGTAAAAGCATAGTGGGAGTTAATTCTTTTGTTGATGGTAAAATAAAAATAAATGATTTTAATTTACCAAATAATACTTCAAATATAAATCGAAATTTGAGAAAAAAAATCACAAAAAGTGTTCAATACATTTTTCAAAATCCTATTGGTGCATTAAATCCTACAAAAACTCCTAAAAGGGCCTTTATTGATGCATATACTTCAAATACTTCTTACAAAGAAGTTCAATTTTCAAAATTTGAAGAGGTTTTTAAAAAGTATTTTAATACCAATAAATTGATGAAAAATTTTGATGAAAATTACAAAGAAAATATTAAAGAATTTGATGAAAATATGATTATCATTAACGATTATATTTCGATAAATTCAGAATTCTTTAA
>JABSQU010000003.1:0-40925 GCA_013215685.1 Mycoplasmatales bacterium
TAAACTGTGAATTAATTTTAAAAAAAATAGCTAAATTTTCTGTAAATTACTGCACTCACTAAGAAATATCTTTATCAAATATTAAGTTAACCTATAGGCCATAAAGTTTAAAATAAAAAACAGATTAATCTAAAATATTAAATGTGTTCTTTTTTTGATCCATTAAAGAAAACTTCGTTTATAGTCCCTCCACCAAGACAAACATTACCAAAGTAAAAAACTGCTTGTTGACCAGGGGTTACTGCTTCAAAACCTTGAGGATAAATAACTTTCAAAGTTTTTCCATTAATTCATTTAATTTTGGCATCTATTGAATCAGATTTATATCTGAATTTAACTTCAATATTAGTTGGTTTATTATTTTCATCCAATCAATTAACATCAGTTATTATTGCTTCATCAGAAATTAAATATGATTTATCAGAAGCAGGAGCTGCATAAATAATTCTTTTTTTTAAGTCATGACCAGCCACATAGTAAGGCTCTGGCATTCCTCCTAGATTAAGACCTTTTCTTTGCCCAATAGTGTAATACATGCATCCAATATGTTTACCTATTACTTTATTGTTAGTTATATCAATAACATTTCCTGGTTTTGCGGGAATATAATTTTGTAAGAATTTAGTAAAGTCTCTTTCGCCTATAAAGCAAATTCCTGTTGAATCTTTTTTATTTGCAACAACAAGATTATTTTCTAAAGCAATTTTTCTAACTTCAGACTTTGGAAGTTTTGCAAGCGGGAACAATGATTCTTTTAAATTGTTTCTAGAAACTTGTGCTAAAAAATATGTTTGGTCCTTTCAACTATCATGAGGTTTTTTTAATATTCCATCTTCAACATCCGCATAATGGCCTGTAGCTATATAATCAACATCGGGAATATTTTCCTTTACTCATTTGTGAAAAGCTCCAAATTTCACATATTTATTACAAAGAATGTCAGGATTTGGAGTTCTTCCCAATTTATATTGTTCAATTAAATCTTCAAAAACATCATCTCAATATTCCTTTACAAAATCAACTCTTTCAACAGGAATGCCAATTTGCTTACCTAATTTAATAACATCATTTCAATCTTCTTCCTCAGGGCAAATGAGAGCATTTGCATTAGGATTACCTAAAATATCATTATTTGTTATTGAATCTCAATTACGCATGAAAATACCGATCACATCGTGACCTTGTTTTTTAAGAATATGTGCTGTAACTGCCGAATCAACTCCGCCAGACATTCCTACTACAATTTTTGACATAAAAAAATTATATCATTAATATTTAAAACAAATATTACTAATGAGTAATAATTTAAGCTGTGTTTTTTCTCTTAAAAAAGAAATAAAAAAAACAGCTACTACCTATCTTCCCATACGGTATTGTCGGCGTGGCCAGGCTTAACTACTGAGTTCGGGATGGGATCAGGTGGACCATGGCGCTATGGTAACCATTAATATTATAACCAAAAAATTAATTTGTTGTAAAATTTTCTATATTTTTTTCTAATTCTTTATTATCGTTGTACTTGAGGACTATTGAAGTTCCTATAATTATAGGTATTATGAGTAATCATGACCATCAAATAATGGGCTCAAAAAGTGGCATTCCATCTGGATTAACTAATTGAGTTGAATAAGCTAAAAAGATCGATAATAATGGCGTAATTAGGAAGTTATTAGAATCAATAACAGCTGAATTATGTAGTCCTGCATATTCAATTGAAATATTAAAGACATATCTAAGAATAATGACATTAAGAGCAAAGGCAATTAATATTAAAAGTGATTCTCAATGAATTAATAATTCGGAAAAATAATAGAAAGAATTACCTCAAATATAAGTAAAAGGCATAATAAAAATCAATGTAGATATTAATGATGATGATGTTCTTGCAACGATTTTCTCTTTATCATTAAAATTATTTTCTTTTAATTTAGAAGCTTTAGAAATAAAAATTCCTTCAATAGCCCAAAAAAGAGCTGCTAAACCTCCTATAATCATTCCCACAATTTGAGATGGCCCAACGCCTGAGCCACTAATCAATGAAGGAAGAAGAATAAACAAAATACTTCCAATAATAGATATAGTAACACCCACTCAAACCATTTTATTAGTTTGTTTCTTCAAAACAAATTTTATAAGAAGTAATGAAAATATCGGATATAGACCAGTTAAGATAATTCCATATCCTGTACCGCCAACATTTACTGCCAAAATATACAAAGCATTACCTAATGTTGTTCCGATTGATCCAGAAAGAAAATAATATAATCCTGCTTTGGACTTAATTTTTTTTAGAACATTTTTATATACTTTTGGACCAAAAATTAAAAATGTCAAAATGACTCCAAAAATTTCCTTCCCAAGCAAAGTTGCCCCAGAAAATGAAGGATTTTCTGAAATTGATGAAATAAAAACCAATCCAATTAAAGCAACAAAAATACCTTCAAATCCTTGAAGGGTCATTGTCAAAAATGCAGATACAATACCTATTTTTTTTCTTCTACTTGTGATATTTTTCATAAATCTATTATATAGATTAATGTAATAATAATAAATAAAGTTTTTTTGGGAAAAAACACTATATCAAGACAAATAAAACATTCAAGAAAATCTATCTGTTTTCTGATTGAATGAAATACATTATGAGTAAATTATATTTATAATAGTGGTTTTAAATTTAATTCTTACTATCAAAATAAAAAAAGCAAGCTTATTTAGCTGCTTTCATAGATCTCATAACCGATTTAATTTGTGATTCAGAAGGTTTTCTTCCCATTTGAAGAAACATAGCTCTAATCATTTTTTCACTTACTGGTGGATTTTCTCTCAATTGTTTTTCAAACATTTTTTTAGTTAATCAAAATGTTATTGCTGCTGCTGTAAGGCCAACAATAATTGAAATACCTATAATTAATCCAACGCCTAATCCTACTGACATATAATCTCCTTTAAAGTAATATGATAATTATACAATAATTAGAATAAACAAATTTTCAAATTAATAATTAAAATAAATTAGCAATATTTAAATTTCTCATTTCAATATATTTTTTTCTTTTTTGATTCAAAAAATCTTTAGGTATTTTTTTGAATTTTTCTTCAACATAGTTATTAATAAATTTTTCTCCTTTAAAACATATAGGTTGAATTATTCCATCTTGATTATATGTAAAATAATTAGCATCAAATTTTCTATGTATTGATTCTGGAAGTGGAATAAAATTATCTTCATCCTCAATCATTAATTCATATTTTTTTGTTGATTTATTTGAACGTAAAGCTTCAATTATTTTATCTCTAAGATCATGAAATTCATATATATGACATTTTTGAAATTGATCAGAAGATTTGTATCCAAATGGAAATTTACTTATATTATTTATGTTTTTAGAAAATTTATTTCTAGATTTATTTGCAATAGAATGAGCTTTTCTTAAATCACTATTATATTTATTGAAATATCTTTTTATGTTCGAAAGATAATGGATTCAAGAATCCTGGTTTTTATTTTTTTGCATAAAAACAAAAGCAGATTCTAAATTTTTATTTAATTTTAAATAATCTTCAAATGATTTTTCTTCAGAAGAAATTACTAATACATCAAAATCAATTTTATATTTAGCGGTTAAATCATCAAAAAGAATGACAAAATTTTTGCCATTATTAAACAAGTTATTTATTACCATTTCTGCGGAGTTTGGTTTTTTTGCTTCCCCTCCTGGATTATTACCTTTTAAAACTGGCAAAATATTTTTTAGTGTTGAATTATATTGATTTCTATCGTTGAAATATTCTTCAACAATTCTCATTTGCATCTCATTTAGAATTATTATTTTGTTTCTTATTCCTTTTTTAGGCCTTACTATTTGTTTGATTTTTAATTTATTAAATAATTCTTCTCTTCTTTTAAAATTTTTATTTTTGCTTTTGAATCAACTTTCAGTAGTATATTGATCAATTTGTAAGTTTGTAAATTTTATTTTTCAATTATATATAACACCATATTTATTAGATATAAATTCAATTTCTCCTTTAAATTTTGCTGCTTTTGTAGTTAAAAAGTTTGATCTAATAATTGGCATTCTAATCAAATATGATTCCATTATTTAATCCTTTCCTGGTTTGCATTCAAAATAATTGCATAAATATCAAAAATTTCTTTTGTAGAAATATTACATTTTTCAATTATTTTAATATCGAATTTTTTTAATCTTTTTATTTATTTTTTTAAAGTCGGAAATGTTCTTAGCTTTAGCGATAACATTTCCACCGCCTTCTAGTCTCCTTATTCATATTATTGTGTCATTATCAATTTGATATTCTGTTCAAAAATTTTTGTAAATATCCCAAACACAAAAAATTATCATTTTTATTATTGAATAATTCTTTTCTATTTTTCTTTTTCAATCCAATTAAATAATTTGTTATCTTATTTCCTTAAAAATTGCTTCTAAAACTTCAACCGATATTGAATTTCCGCAGGTATATATCATTTTAGTTTCACTAAGATAATTCAATGAATTGACTTTATCATAATCTATTTTATTAAAACCCATATATCTATATGCTTCTCTTGGATTTATTCGCCTAATTTTTCCTTTTCAATTAATTTTTATTCTTGAATTTGCACCAGAGGCAGTTAATGTTGGTCCTGTGAAATTAGGATCATAAACATAAGCTTCTGAATTAAAAGATGAGTAATCGATTAATTTTGTTTTATTTATGTTTGATTTTGTTTTTTTGTATCCGCCAGGATCAATATCATATTTATCCAATGAAGGCATAAAATATTTTAAATTGGGCTCTTTATCTAATATTCTTTTGATAGGCTTGGGTTCAGATGTTTTGATTGGTAATTTTATTTCTTTTTCTAGTGATGAAATCATAAAAACTCTTCTTCTTGCTTGTGAAGAACCAAAATCACCTGCATTAAGAATTCCTATATTATTTTTATAGCCATATGATTCAAGTTTTTTTATTCATTTATTTCTATCTTTTTCAAAAGTTTTATTCATTAAAGCCGTAACATTTTCCATCAATAAATATTTAGGTAATTGATTTTTAGGTGTAAAATCAAGAGCTTTTTCAATTTCTCAAAGAAGTCCTGATCTTGTTCCAGATTTCATTCCTCTTTGTTTTCCTTGTTGAGATAAATCTTGACATGGAAATGAATATGTTAATAAATCCACATCTTTTAGATTTCTTTTATATAAATTTTGAACATCAAAAATATTTCCTTCTTCTTCAGAAGATTTAACAGCCTTATAAACAATTCTTAATTCATTAAGTCTTAATCTTTTTCAATATCCCTTAGTAACTAGTTTTTTGGAATCCATTGATAGCGGCTTTGACTCAAGATAAGATATCATAATCTCTGAATTTATCTTATGGTCTATTGGTTTAATTTTTAAATTATTATGTATTGCTTGATATGAAATTATTGCTGGAACATATCATTCTGCCATCCCAACAACTTTGTAATCTTTTTTTATATTATCTAATGCTCTCCTTTGTGCTCCTATTCCAGCAAAAGCTTCAAACAGTTTTAATTTATTTCCATTAAACTTAGTTTTATCCATCTTATTATTGCTCATATCTACTATAATTATACCTTTTATATTTTTTAATTCGAATGTTTTGTCTGTTAAATTTATACAAAACTAAGTTTATATCTATTTTTTTTATTATTTAATTGTGACATATAAAAAATATTTAGAAAAAATAAAAAACCATTCGCATAGAACGGTAGAAATTTACATAAAATATGCTTACAGATTAGAAAGGTATGGATTAGATTATAAAAGCATGTTAATAGATAGCCATGAAATATCAATTAATTCCAGAAGATTGATGATTTCTGCAATAAAAAGTTATTATAAATTTTTAAATGATAAGCGCCATAAAGAACTTGAGTTGCCAAAAAAAGAGATAATTGTTAAAGATTTTGTTTCATACGAAGAATATAAAGGTTATCTTTTAAAAATAAATAGAAAAACAAGAATGGGCTTTCAAAAAAGAATTATTATTCGCTTACTTTTTGAAACAGGAATCAGATCTTCAGAATTATTAAATTTAAGAAAAATAAATATCAAAGAAAATGAACTTCATATATTTGGGAAAGGAAGAAGACAAAGAAAAGTGAAAGTATCTGCATGACTAAGAGAAGAATTGGAAGAATACACAAAAAATATTGATGATGTTCTTTTTAAATTTGGATATAAAAACCTATACAACAAAATAAATATTCTGGATGATACAAGAAAATTATCACCTCATATGTTCAGAAGAGGTTATGCTAAATATTGTTTTGAAAAGAATATTAGTATTTATGACATATCTCTCTCAATGGGACATAGTAATATTGAAACAACAGCAGGTTATATAAAAAGAAGCAGTGAAGATGTTGAAATATATAAAATTTTTTAAGATGGCTTAAGCTATCTTTTCTTTTATATATTTGTTTAAATTTTCATCTTGCGCAAACACATGAGTTGATTTTGTTCCTCTTGTTAGCATGACTTTAATTCTATTCAAAAAATATCTTCGATTTAATTTATATGGATCTCTTCCTTTTAAATTTTTTGCTTTTGAATTTGGAGCTCAAGTTTGTGAGATGATAACTTCCTTAGCAAGTCTTTCTCTATGGAAAACAATTTCTCCATTATTAAATGTAAATACATTCGGTATATAAACAAAAATATTCTCAAATTCATAGCCTTGAATATGATTAAAGTAAGCAATAAATGATTTATGAGGCTTTCCAGTTAAAAATAACTTCCTGTCTGAAGAATATTTTTTAATTTTTTTACTATAAGTTGAAAAATTTTCTAAATTATTTTTTTTGACTTCGTCTGCTCAACTTTGATTTGGATTCCAGATAAAACCTACATCTCCTATTTTTAGTGTTGCTTTAGGCATTCCATTTTCATTGGCAGGTCCAGTATAATAACCATTAGACCATAAAGATGCTATTCTTGTAGAAGGATTTTTACTTCTTAGATTAAAATATCTATCTGTAAATTTATTTGCATGATTGTAACCTCTTAATTTATATTCTTGATTTTTATTTATGTACATTTTTTGTTCATATTCAATATCTCCTGAAATTGTGCTCTTCATGTAAAAAGTATGGTCTATTCAATCCAATAAGGATCTTTCACCTAAATTTCTAAAATTTTCGTGAATTTTATATTCTCTAACAAAATGACCATGTTCGATTGCAATATCTTTAATTTCATCTTTAGTTATACCTTTTTTATTTATCACTTGGTCATCGTCAATAAAAATAATTGCAAATTTTATTTTTTCGTAGTTTCTTGAATAATTAATATTGCCGCTATCACGTCCAATTGCTTTATGCGCTTCATCAATAACAACTGCATCGTAATTTTTTCACATAGTTGCACCTGAAATATTTTGAGAAAGTGCATTTGAAGCTAAATTTTCTTTAAATGCAGCTCTTACTTCTTGACCAGGAATCATCATTTGCATAGACAATTCTAGTTCCGAAACAAATAAATGCATTAATTTAAAGGCAATAATAGTTTTTCCAGAACCAGGGTCTCCTGATATTAAAAACGTCATTTTTTCTTTTTTGTCTCATTTTCTGATGTATCTTTCAATTTTTTCATAGATTATTTTTTGACTGCCTACTAATGTTAAACTATTAAAGTCCTCCATAACTAATTCTTTAAATTTTTTAGTTGGCATTCATTTTGCATTTTTAAAAAATTCAAATGCTTGATCACCATTTTTAATTATTGTTTGCTTTTCGATTGCTTTTGAAAGTTCACTTTCATCCAAAGAAGAATAGAGCTTTGCTCTATTAAGAATATCATAATATTCTCCTTTAAATAATGGAGAATGAGTATCTGTTAAATTATGTAAATATGCGGAAGATTTTATATCTATTTTCCCATTCATTCCCATTTCATGATCTAATCTGAATTTATAATCAATAGCTTGTTCTGAAGGATGAGAATCAACGTATCTTCCAACTCTAAATGAGTTGTATTCTTCTTCCGTTACATCTGATCATTGTTTAAGTTCTAATAACCATGCAGATGGTATTCCTTTTTTATTTTTACCTAATATAATAAAATCAATTCTTTTTTTAGATGTTGGGATATTAAATTCAATAAGAATTCTTCTATGATCATGTTCAGATTCTAAAAGTAAATTAGCAACCCTTGGCAAAGAATTAGCTCAAGAATTTTGCTCACTTTTTCCAACTTTTATTCCGAATTTTTTTATTAAATTTGAATTAATTTCAGCAACTAGTTTTCTAGGGTATTTTGAAGTGTTGATAAAATCTTGAACAGATGCATCATATATTACCATATATAAATTATCGCAGATAGTCATTAGCTGTTAACATTAAATTATGAAGAAATTAATAAAAGTTGTAGCTGCAATTATTGAAAAAGATGACAAAATATTATCAATGCAAAGAAATAATAAAGGATTTCTTAAAAATAAGTGAGAATTCCCAGGAGGAAAAATTGAAAAGGGAGAAGAAATTAGTGAAGCAATAATAAGAGAAATAAAAGAGGAGCTAGATGTTGAAATAAAAGCTAAAAATATAGTTCACAAAACAAATTATGAATATCCTAGTTTTAATATTGAATTAACTTTTGTTGAATGTGAATTAATCGATAATGAGAAAAATATAAAACTCAATGTACACAAAAATCTTAAATGATTAAATAAATATAACCTTAAAGAAGTTGATTGAGCTCCGGCTGATGTTGAAATGGTTGATAAATTAATAAAAATTAAATAAATTTATAAATCATAATTTATAATCTATATATGTATATTCATGAAATAAAGAAATCTAAATTTATTGCATATTCTTTTAACATTGATTCAAAAAACGAAATAAATGAAATATTAAATACTTTTTATAAGGAACATAAAAAAGCTTCACATTTTACTTATGCTTTTATTGCAAAAGATGGAAGTGGTTTTTCAGATGATGGAGAACCATCAGGAACAGCAGGAAAGCCACTTTTTAATTTACTCAATCTTAAAAAACATGAAAACAAGTTAGTGGTAGTAATTAGATATTATGGTGGAAAAAAATTAGGAGCAAGTGGTCTTATAAGAGCATATATTAATGCAGGAAAAAATGTTTTATAAATTTATTAGTATGAAATTAAATATTTTACTCTTGTATAGACATCTTAAAATTTTATGTATAATTATAGGAATTAATAAGGAGAAAAATGAACATACTAGAAAAAGCCAAAAATGATAAAGCTGCTATTTATTTAGAAGGAGAAATAGGTCTTCAAAAACCAGACAATGATATTTTTGAAAAAATTGGAGAAAGAGTTAAAAATGATCAAAAAGTATTACTTCTATTAGCAACAAAATTAATTGTTGGAAAGCCCGGTAGTGAAGAATTGCCTTTTGGGGATAACGGAGCTGATGGAGCTATAGCAGTTTTAAATGATGGATTCGTTTTTGTAGGAAAAGATGCTTTTAATATAACAAATCCATATAAATATTTACAAGACGATTCAAAAAATATTCAAAATATAAAAGCAATAGAATCATTCGCTAATGATTTTGTTATTATCGAAGGAAATAAAAATTACTTTTTAACTTATTTAAACAAGGGAAATATTGATGATATTACTTATCAATTGAAAAAAATGCAAGAATGAAAACCCGAAAAGAAACATCATCATCACCGTCATGGATTCAATCCATTCCCATTTTTTCCAGATTCAGAAGATCAAAATGATGAAGAGGAATAAAAAATAACCATGCAGGTTATTTTTTATTTGTAGACAATTTTAAATCTAAAATATTTTTGTTCTAAATGGAATCAATCATTTATATTTGACTTGTCGACATTTTTAGATAAAATAATTTTTGTTTTTTCATTATTTACTATACTTTGAAATGCAGAAATTCCTATATTTCGTATCTTTGGAAGATGGAGTGAAGTTATTTCGGAATATCTAATACCAAAAACACCTACTGATATTAAATTAGGAAAAAAAACATTTGTAAGTTTAGCGCCAGCGAAAGCACTATCGCTAATTATTTTAATACTTGGAAGATGAAGCACATGCATATATGAACAAGTAAAAGAATAAGGTCCAGCCTCCTCTAAAAGGGGAGCGTCTAAATTAAAAATGTTCGCTGTTTCAAATGCGCCTCGGCCAACTTTTATTGCTTTAGGAAGAGAAAGATCATATATTTCAGATTTTGCAAAAGCACTATCTTGAATTTCAACAGCTTTTGGAAGAGAAATTGTTTTTATGCCAGATGATAAAAATGCAAATGGTTTAATAATTTTTGCTTCTGGCAAATCAAGTGAAACTATTTTAGAACTGTAAAATGCTCCCGATCCTATAGTTTTAACTTTAGGTAAATAGACTTTCTTAAATCTAAAATTTCTAAATGTATTGTCACCAATACTTACTGCATTTGGTAATTCCAATTTATAAATAGTTAAATTAGGATCTGTTCCATAAACATTTCCATTTTGTTTATATTTATTTAAATTTTTAGCAATACCGTCTGTATCATCTTTTGTAACTGAAGTAGCAAATGAAATTAGAGTGAATTTTATTTTGTCTCAATTTCCATTTCCAAATATTCTATTTTTTTCATCTATGCTATTGAATTTTAAAGGCATTTTTACTTTTGTTGCTCTTTCATTCAAAATGTTTTTAAATGCATTGTCGTTTATTGTTTCTGCATTTGAAACATCCAGTGTTCCAATTTTTTCATTTTCATATTTATTTCCAATTACTTTATCAGCGATAACAAAAGTTTTACCTTCAGAAACGACACTGTCATCTACATATTCATCGTCAAGTTTCCAAGGTTCATTATGACTACCGTCATCTCCAGAACTTCCATCGCTTTGGCTGCCGCCTCCAGAGTCTCCTCCACCTTGGCTTCCGCCTCCAGAATCTCCTCCGCTTTGGCTTCCGCCTCCTGAATCTCCTCCAGAACTACTTCCACCACCAGAGTCTCCTCCACTTTGGCTTCCGCCTCCAGAATTTCCTCCGCTTTGGCTTCCGCCACCAGAATCTCCTCCGCTTTGGCTTCCGCCTCCAGAGTCGGTTTTTTCTCCTTTTTCACTATTTCCGTTTTGATTCTTATCATTGCTATTAGTATTACTTGAATTGCTTCCGCATGATATGACTACCATTGATGAAGCAAAAGATGTTAAAATACCCAAAGATGTGACCATCATTTTTTTAGTTTTTTTCATTTAACCCTCTATTCTTTGAAATTAATTTAAAATTTTACTTATAAAGATTTTAATGATAATTAATAAAATGAATTAAATAGAATATAAATCTACATTAATTCGCTTAAATTTAAATTTACAAAATTCAAATCCCCTTGCCTTAATTTTAACTTAATTAAATGAATAAATAAATATTATTAACTTTGATATTTATATCCAAAAAATAATTAAACATAACGTTTAATTATTTAATGTTTTTATCTTGTTTTACAAGAGTTAAAGATAATATTTTAATTAAAATTCATATTTTATATATATCTAAATGATATCTTTGATCAATTTCCTTCGCCAAATATGCTGTTTTTTTGTATTTTATTATCAAAAATTTTAGGAATTATAACAATTGTGGTTTTTTTATTTATGATGTTTCTAAAGGCATGCCTTCCTATTTTTTTTACTCTGGATAAATGAAGTTTGGAAATTGGTGAATTTGCAAATGCACCTCTTCCTATATGCAATACTTTAGGCAAAAAAATATATTCAAGTTTGCTATTGTAAAATGCATTTAAATGAATTTCTTTTACTTTAGGGAGCGACAATTTCAATAAACTAGAGAATTCAAAAGCAGAAGATTGAATTTCAGTAACATTAGGGAGATTAAGGCTAGAAAGATTAGAATTTTCGAAGGCAAAATTTGATATTTTTTTAACTTTAGGAAGTGATAGGTAAGTCAACTTTGAATTATTAAAAGCTTTAATTCCTATTATTTTAACTTTAGGAAGTGATAAGGAAGTTAGTGAAGAATCAAAAAAAGTATTGTCTTCTATAATTTTTACTTTTGGAAGATAAAGAAAATTTAAAGAAGAATTCTTGAATGCAGAATCACAAATTTTTTCAACTTTAGGAGAAAAAAGAGAATTAACATATAAATTCTTAAAGGAATTTTCATTTATTTTTTTTGCTAGTGGAAGAGCAATTTTAGAAATAGGATTATAAAATGAATTAAATTCCATCATATTATTTTTGAAATAATTTTCATTTTTAATGTCTCTTTTAAAAGAAATAACTGTAAATTTAATTTTGTTTCAATTATTTTTTCCAAATATTCTGTTTTTATGATATTCTAAATTAAATTTTAGAGGCATTATAACTTTTGTTTTGAATGAGTTTTTTATATTTTCAAAAGCTCCATCAGATATTTTTTCAGCAGACGAAATATCAAGATAATTCATTTTCATCTTTTTGTAAGAATTTTCAAGAATTTTCTTTTGATGAATAATAATTCTATCCAAATTAAATTTATACTCTTCTTTTAATTTTTCTCTAGAGTTTTTAAAAGATATTTTATTAAAATTATTCCCACAAGAAACAATTAATAAAATTCTACTTGCACTTATAAACAAGCTTGATGATGACATTTTGATTCTATTAGTTTTTTCCATGAATTCTCCTTTTGGCACATTTTTATTATATTACTTTTATCAATATATGTTTTAATATGATACAAAAAATTAATTGTGAATAAAAAAATAACTATTATGATAGTTATTTTAATTTATATGGATTTTAAATAATCTCCAATTTGTACAAATAAACTTCCTAATAAATATCCAAGTGCAAGGGATATGATTAATCATAGTAATATTGAAAATTCTTTTCTACCGATTCTCATGAATTTATTGAAATCAACTTGATACACTGCAAAACTTGCAATAGAAATGGTAAATATATAAATAATTAATTTGACATATACTGGCATAAAACTATCTATTTCTTATTGATAATCGATTAAGAGCCTTTTTAAGAGATCTTTTTGCTAATTCGTAGTCAACTGAACCTTGCTTGGTTTTAAGAATTTGTTCAGCATGTCTTTTAGATCTCTCTGCTCTTGCTATATCAATTTTTCCTTTTTCTTCAAAAGCATCAGTAATTATATCTACAGTGTTGGGCGTTACATACAGTAATCCACCTGCAATTGCTCCTTCAACACATTCAGGAGTTCCTCTTTTATTGATTATAATTTCGTCAATTTCAAGAGCTGAAACAATCGGTGATTTCCCATGTAAAATTCCAACATATCCTTCTGTAGTTTTTACAGTTACAATGTCAACTTCTTTATTCCAAAGAACTCCATGAGGTGTAATTATTTTTAATAATGTTTTATTTCCCATTACTCACTCTTAGCCTTTTCAATAGCATCTTCAATTGTTCCTACAAGTGAAAAAGCAGATTCAGGCAAGTCATCATGTTTAAATTCAAGAATTTCTTTAAAACCTCTAACTGTATCTTCTCTTTTAACAAATTTACCAGGCTTACCAGAAAATTTTTCAGCCACGAAAAATGGTTGAGATAAAAAGTTTCTAATTCTACGAGCTCTTTGAACTATTTTTTTATCTTGATCTGATAATTCATCCATACCTAAGATGGCAATAATGTCTTGCAATTCTTTAAATCTTTGAAGAATATTTTGTACACCAATTGCAACATCATAATGTTCTTGACCAACAATTTGAGGGTCTAACATTCTTGAAGCTGATCCTAAAGGATCAACAGCAGGATAAATTCCTAATGCAGCAATATTTCTATCAAGAACAGTTTTGGCATCTAAATGAGTAAATGTAGTTGCCGGTGCTGGATCAGTTAAATCATCAGCGGGCACATAAACAGCTTGAACAGAAGTTATTGAACCTTTTTTAGTTGAAGTAATTCTTTCTTGCAATTGACCCATTTCAGTAGCCAAAGTTGGTTGATATCCAACTGCCGAAGGCATACGTCCTAATAAGGCCGATACTTCTGAACCCGCTTGAGTAAATCTAAAGATGTTATCAATAAATAGAAGAACATCTTGACCAAATTCATCACGGAAATATTCAGCCATTGTAAGTCCTGTAAGAGCAACTCTCATACGTGCTCCAGGAGGTTCGTTCATTTGACCAAAAACTAATGCTGTTTTATCTAAAACACCTGCTTCTTTCATTTCATGATACAAATCATTACCTTCACGAGTTCTTTCACCAACGCCTGCAAAAACTGAAAGACCACCATGTTGTGTAGCAATATTATTTATAAGTTCTTGAACTAAAACTGTCTTACCAACTCCAGCTCCTCCAAAAAGACCTGTTTTACCACCTTTTGCATAAGGAGTAATTAAATCAACAACTTTAATACCAGTTTCTAATATTTCAGCTGATGTTCTTTGTTCTTCATAAGATGGAGCTTTTCTATGTATTGGTGAATATGTTTCGCTTTTAGGGGCTGGCATTTCATCAATTGGCTCTCCTAAAACATTAAACATTCTACCTAAAACTGATTTACCAACTGGAACTGAAATAGGAGCACCAGTATCAATAACACCTAATCCTCTTGTAAGTCCTGTTGTAGATCCCATGGAAATTGTTCTAACAGTATCATCGCCGATATGTTGAGCAACTTCAACTATTTCTATTTTTTTACCATTAATTATTTGAAGTGCATTAAGTAAGCTAGGTAGTTTTGAATCAGAAAATCTAATGTCAACGACTGGCCCAAGAACTTGAACGACTTTACCTGTTTGTTTTTTTGTTACCATAATATCTCCTTTATTCTCCATCTGCACCTGCAACAATTTCTGTTATTTCTTGAGTTATTGCTGCTTGTCGTGCCCTATTGTATTCAAGATTCAATTTATCAATTAAATCTGTTGCGTTTTCTGTTGCGTTTTCCATTGCCGTTCTACGTGACGACATTTCAGAAACCTTTGATTCAACTAATGAACCAAAAATTACTGCAGAAATATATAATGGTAATGAATTAATTAGAACTGTTTCAGGGTCAGGTTCAAATTCAACAATTGCTTTAGCATTCTTTGCTTTAGCACCATCTACTTCTGGTGGAATAATTGGCAATAATTGTGAAATAGTTGCTTCAAATGTGACTGAATTAATAAATTTTGTATGAATTAATTTAACTTTATTAGATTCACCTTTTTGAAAGTGAGCTAAGGCTAATTTTCCTATTTCCGATGCAGTTAGATAATTTATTTCATCTCCCACGTTTGGGAAAGTATCTAGCAAATTATATCCTCTAGATTTTAATGAATTTATACCTTTATTTCCTATACCAATGACTTTATCATTTTCTTTTACTTCACTCTTTAAAAGTTTTAATACATTGGAATTATAACCACCACAAAGACCTATATCAGATGATATTAATATATAAAGTGTTGAATTTTTACCATTTTTTGGGAATAATTTATCAAGATCTTTTACGTTTGATAATAAATCTTGAAACATATCGTATACTGAAGTGTAATATTCTTGAATTGCTTCTAAATTACCTTTTGCTTTTTGCAATTTAGCTGTTGCAACAAGTTGCATAGCTTTTGTTATTTTTTTCGTAGTAGAAATCGATCCTACCCTATTTTTTATTTCTTGAAGTGAAGCCATTATTTTTTATTTTTCGTCTCTGTTTTTTTAGTTACTTTTGATTTTTTAGTTACTTTTGATTTTTTAGGATTTTGCTTTTTTTCTACTTTAACTTCAACTTTTGCAACTTCTGGTAATTCTTGATTCTCTTTAGGATCATAATTTTTAATTGTTTTTATAAATGTTTTTACAAATAATGATATTTCATAAATGAAATTATTTTTTAAAGTATCATCAAATGCTAATTCTTTTTCTAATATTCTTTTTAGTTCGTTTGCTGTTTTATTTCTTTTAAAATGTTCAATTAATTCCATTTTAAATCTATTAATATCTTTAAATGGAATTGGGTTAGTCATTCTTGAATTAATTGCAAGTAAAATAATTGTTTGATCAATTTGAGAAAGTGGGGCATATTGTTTTTGCTTAATAACTTCTAAAACTTTTTTCCCATGAGAAAGAATTTTTTGAGTTGCAGAATCCAAATCTGAGCCAAATTGAGCAAATGCTGCCATTTCATTATATTGTGCTAACTCTAATTTAAGTGAAGAAGAAACTTGCTTCATTGCTTTAATTTGAGCTGTAGAACCAACACGAGAAACTGAATAACCAGGATCAACAGCAGGTCTTTGACCAGAATTAAATAAATGAGACATCATAAATATTTGGCCATCTGTTATTGAAATAACATTAGTTGGTATGTATGCTGATATATCTCCAGCTTGAGTTTCAATTATTGGAAGTGCAGTAATTGACCCGCCACCATATTCATCATTAACTCTAGCTGCCCTTTCTAGTAATTGTGAATGTAAGTAAAATACATCACCAGGGAACGCTTCACGTCCTGGCGGTCTTCTTAAAAGTAATGAAAGTGTTCTATAAGCTACGGCGTGTTTTGATAAATCATCATAAACTATAAGAACATCTTTGCCATTTTCCATTCATTCTTCTGCGATAGTTACTCCTGTATATGGAGCAATATATTGTAATGGAGCAAGTTCAGATGCTGTTGAAGTAACAATTGTTGTATATTTCATTGCACCGGCTTTTTTAAGTTTTTCAACAATTTGAGCTACAGTGGAATTTTTTTGTCCAATTGCTACATAAACACAAAGAACATCTTTGCCCTTTTGATTAATTATGGCATCAACTGCGATAGCAGTTTTACCTGTTTGACGATCTCCTATAATTAGTTCACGTTGTCCTTTACCAATTGGAATCATTGAATCAATTGCTATAATACCTGTTTCAAGAGGCTGATTAACTTCTTCACGACTCATAACTCCAGGAGCAACTCTAAATATTTCTCTTTTCTTTGTGGAAGAAATTTTGATTCCTCCATCTTGTGGTTCACCAATAGCATTAACTACACGGCCAATAAGAGAATCTCCTACAGGAACCGAAATAACTTTATCAGTTCTTTTAACAGTATCTCCCTCTTTAATTGTTGAAGATCCGCCCATAAGAACAACACCAACAGCATCTTCCTCAAGGTTTAATGCCATTCCAAAAACTTTATTAGGAAATTCTAGAAGTTCACCTAACATTGCATTATCAAGTCCAGAAACTAAGGCAATACCATCACCAACAGTGATAACTTGACCTATTTCGTCTGTTTTAATTTTCATACCAAAATTCTTAATTTGAGATTTTAGTATTGCAGAAATTTCATTTGCTTTAACTGACATTTAATTCCTTTCTAAGTAATTGCTCTTTCATTTCCTCTATTCTAGAAGTGATGCTATCTTCAATTAATTCATCGCCAACTTCTATTCTAAATCCTGAAATTAATGACTTATCTACTTTATTCACTAAAGAAATTTTAGTTTTTAAAATCTTTTCTGTTTTTAAGCTTATTCCTTTAATTTCTTTTTGAGTTAATTTCCTTGCAGAATAAACAATTCCTTCATTTATATTAAAGTCATTATTTATTAATTTTACTAATTTTTTTAATACTGGCAAAATTATTTTAACTTTGTTTCTTTTGACTATTAATAGCAAAAAATTGTATAAATTTTTATTAATTTTTTTATCAAAAGATTTTTTTATAACTTTGTTTTTAATTTCAGTATCAATAGATCTAGAATCTAAAAATACTTCAAATTCTTCTGTTTTAATTATTGATTCCATAATTAAAAGGGCCTCATCTTTGTACTTCGTAAGTTTTTTTTCGTCTTTTGCTAGTGAAAATAAAGCCAGAGAATATCCATTGATATATTCTGTCATTATTTTTTAGCCTCAATATAATCGGAAACAATTTTTCTGTTTGTTTCATTGTCTACTTCTTTTTCAATTATTTTAGAAGCAGCTTTAAGAGCAACATCTACTATAGCTTTTTTAGATTCTGCTTCAAATCTTAATTGTTGAGCAGCCATATTAGCTTTAGCATCTGAAATAACTCTTTGTGCAATTTCATGAGCTTTTGAAACTTCTTTTTCTTTTACTTCAATAGCTTGCATTTTCGCTTGTTTGATTAGATCAGCAGCTTTCAAACGAGCATTAATTAACTCATCATTTGCTTCTTCTCTATCATTTGCAGCTTCTTTATTTTGCATTTCAGCTGAATCTATATTATTTTGAATGTATTTTTTTCTTTCGTCATGATACTTTTTAACTGGCTTATAAAAAAGTTTTGTTAAGACAATAAGAAGTACCAAAAGAGAAATTAAAGTAGCTAGAACTGCAGGTCAAGTAGGAAACAGAGATTCAAATTTTTCAGTAAGATCATCTGTTATTGAACTTTGAGCTACTATTTGCAATCCTTCATTAATTGATGCCATTTTTATTGTACTTTAAATACGAATAGTAAAAGAATTGAGACTATAAGTGCATAGATAGCTGCTGATTCAGCAATACCCATACCAATAATTAACATTTTTAAAATTTTAGATTCTGCTTCAGGGTTTCTTCCGACTGCTTCAGCAGCCCTTCCGGCTGCAACACCTTGTCCGGCTCCAACACCTGATGCACCAATCATAGCTAGTCCGGCTCCAATTCCAACTAAACCTTTTCCAATTGCTACACTATCTGCCATATTATTCTCCTTCTGATCATTAATGATCTATTTGCTTATTACAATTTTATCTTTTTTTAATAATTTTTTATCAGCTTTTTTTGCTTCTTTTTCTTCTTTAGTTAATTTTACCTTTTTTACCGGCACTTCTGCTTCTAGTGTTCAATATACCATTGTTAATAGAGAGAACACAAATGCTTGTATTAGTCCATCAAAGAGATCGAAATATAAATGAAAGGCAAACATAAACGTTGATGAAAGTAAATTCAGTTCTCCAACGACTGGTATAAATGACCAAATTCACCCAGTGAAATAGTAAAGTAAGTAAATGACTGTTGATCCACCTATCATATTACCAAATATCCTAAATGATATTGAAATAAGTGGCGCAAATTGACCTATTCACTCAACTGGATTAAGATATTTTTTGAAAAATCTAAATTTTTTATACATTAAACCTACTACATATATTCCTATTCATGAAATCAAACCAAGCGTTAATGTTGTTGAATAAGAAGTCGAAGGGGGTTCTAGTCCTATTAATCCCATTAAGTTTCCTAATGATAGAAAAGTTAACAAGGTAAAGATATAAGGTCCCGGCTTACTAATTTTTTCTTCTGTTACATCTTTAAAAAGGTTATCTACACCAACAACATATTGTTCTGCAAAAAGCAAAACTCCATCGGGTGCTTCATTAACTTTTTGCTTTTTAACTTTTCTATAAACAACTATTGAAAAAATTATCAATATCAATGTTACAAGTAAAGTTGAAAAAATTTGAGGCTGCAAAGTACTTTGTAAAAATTTATCTAAAAAATTATCATTTGAATTTTTAGTTACTGTTTCAGCAGCTGTAGATAATGCTGCTTTATTTGCAGTAAGCTCGATTAAATTATTTCCCATCGTCATTATCCTTTCTTAAATAAAAATAAGCGATTATAGTGCTAATAAAAATAACACTAACTCCTCCAATATACGTAAAAATGTTGATTGGAGAAATCATATCACTTAGCCCTCCTGAGGCGAATGAATTTGAATTCATAAAACTATTAAGAGCGATGACTACTATGAATATTCCTGCATGAACACCCATAGAGATATAAAATCTCAGTCATCCCATTCAAAATCCTAGAATTCTACTTCTTTTCCTTTTGAAAAATTTTTTTATAAGGAGGATTCCAATTGAATAAGAGATTAGTGAAGCTGAAACACCAAACGCTCAGCCAATTGATAAAGAATAAGATATTGGTATTAACATCAAAAAAAGCAATAACATTATTAAAGAAAATATAATTGCTATTTTATATATTTTGTAAATAACATCTTTCTTTTGCACTATATCCTCCAGGTATATTTGGAAGTTTATATTTTATATAAAAGACCCTTTGGTATCAAACGGTCTTATTTACATACATATAAGTATACCCAATGAAATTTTACTCCATTTAACAAAATATTTTAAAATATTTTATTTTTTTAGGCACTTATTTTTTTTAATTTTTAACGATTTTTTGATTCAGCAAGAGATTCTAATTCTGTATTTTTCGTTACCATTTTATGCGATTCGATATTCCAAAAGCGATTTTCAATCAAACCAAAGATAATTGAAAATAAAACTATACCAGCAAAAATAGATAATTGAATAATTGCATCACTTGGATCAGATCCATTATATCCAGTTGTATCAACAATTCCAGTAACTAATTGGAATAAAATTCCTGGAATTATAATCATGATTGCAACAATTGCAGAAGGAACAAATAATTTAGATTTTTGAACTTTTATTTTATTAGTAAATCTATTTACTACTCCACCTATAATTGAAATAGTTATAATCCCAAAAATAAATGACGATGTATAGTTGACTAAAATGTCTGCAAATGTGTAAAGAGTTCCAGCTGCCATTCAAGAATAATATTGATTATCATTTCATGCATATATTCCCATTGGGCCAAAAATGGCAAAGAATATTATAGTTGAGATAACAATATATATTCATGCAAGCATTCTTGTGGATATATCTTTTTTTGCATTAAATAATTTTCTATTAATATAATTAAGCGGTTTTGCTAATAAATACGTTACTGGCGATTCCCCTTCTTCATGTAATGAGGCATTTTGTTCAACTGAACCCATCATGTAACCATTAACAATTCCGACTATACCAATTCCTACTAAAATATTTAAAATTCTTTTAGTTTCTGGAGTCATCGGTATGCCATCTATTGTCCCGTCTTTAGAACCAATAGAAAAAGCAATAGTTATTCCAATATATATCGCTAGTATTATCGAAACACCAACAACAATTATTGGACCTAAACTTTTAGGTCTTTTTAAATCATTTCTCAATGATGAAACTTCATAAAATCCATCAAATGCAAATGATATAGCTGGGATTCCTCCTATTAAAATAATTGCAGGAGAAATTCCTAATAATCCAGATTTAGCTTTTATGCCTTTATCAATAATATCTGTAGATCCAATATTAGATATTGCTATTAATGGCAAGACAATTACTGGTAAAAATTTTAGTGCAGTAAGAATTCATTGAGTTACTTCAGATGCTTTAAGTGATACAAAAGAAATTCCTGCAATTCAGGCAAATACAAAGAATGCCATTGCTAATGAACCTCATGCGCTTATATCCATACCTGCTTCTTGTCATGTTTCGACGACATATAGTGGCATCGTAAATAATGTTATTGGTATAAAAATAAGTTGAATATAATTTTTTGCTGATGTATTCATTCATTTAGGCAAAAAATTCTTCGTTCATTCAAGTGTTCCTCGATTAGTTTTTGATGCTGATGAAATTTCAACAACTGCAAGTCCAAGTGCTATCATACCGATTCCTGCAACTAATCATGAGGATATAACAAGTCACATATTTCCTTGGGCTTGCTTAAATAATTCTCCATTTTTAAAGAATATTCCAGCTCCGATTGTTGAGCCAATAATAATTATTAGCGCAGACATGTACGAAATTTGTTTTATTTTTTTCATTTTTCTCTCCTATTTTTTAGTGTGATTTAACAAAAATAAAGATGGCAAGAGCCATCGTATAAATTTTAAAAAATTTATATAATTCTTAGCTCCTCCGATAATCGGGAGATATATAAGTATTTCCTATATATCCATGACATCACTATACCTAGTAATTCATTCGGCTTTAACCATTTCATTAACTTCATAGAATGTCTTCTCTGTTAATTACTAATGCTTCAAGCACCTCTATTTATTGTTAAAATCATTATACACAAAAAAATAAGTTTATAATTTCAATATGAAAAAAATTATTATTATCTCACCTTCAAAGTATCAAAAAATAGATAAGCCAATTAAAAAAATTGAAACAAGACCAAAGACACTTCAGCTTGCTAAAAATGTTTTTAAAGAAATCAAAAAATGAAATTTGAAAGAAACTAAAAATATTTATAAACTTTCAGATAAAAAAGCATTAGAAGTGTTTAAAATGCATCAAAATCATGGAAAAGAAATTTATTATGCTATCGATTGTTTTGATGGAACTGTCTTTAAAGAATTAAATATTGAATCATATGATAAAGAGTATCTAAATAATCATTTAAGAATAATTGATCCTCTTTATGGAATACTCAAGCCATATGATACTATCGGAACTTATAGATTAGATTTCATGATTAAATTTCCTTTTAATTTAAAAGATTATTGAAAAGAAACTGTTAATGAAGAATTGGAAAATTATGAAATTATTAATTTAGCATCAAAGGAATATTCTTCAATTGTTGATTTACCTATGAAAGAAATTGAACTAGAGGAAGGAAATTCAATTAAAAAAAGAAGAGGAAAAACTCTTCATAGAATTTTAACTAACAAAGAAATCTAAAATTGATAATTCTAGTTAAAAAACTGAATTTCTTATTTGTTGATTCAAAAAACCTATCATTTTGATAGATTTTTTAATATCTTTTTTATTCATCATTTTGTTTGTATTTTGATAAGAGATTATAAACATCTATTGAAACGTTATCATCATTTTTTAATACTTTATGAATTATTTTAGCAAGAGTTTTAAAATCATCTCCAGTAAAACCTTTTGTTGTCATAGCAGCTGTTCCAACTCTAATTCCTGAAGTAACAAATGGCGATTCAGTATCAAAGGGAATAGTATTTTTATTAACTGTTATATTATTTTTTTGTAAAAGAATTGAAGCTTCTTTACCTGTTAAGCCATAAGATTTTTTAACATCAATTGTAAATAGATGGTTATCAGTTCCATCAGAAATTATTTTGACTTTCCTTTTTTTGAATGCTTCAGCAAAAATTCTTGAATTATTGACAACATTATTAATATAATCCTGAAATTCTGGCTGTAATGCTTCTCTAAAAGCAACGGCCTTTCCGGCTATTGAATGCATTAATGGACCACCTTGCATTCCAGGAAAAATTCATCGATCGATCATTTTGGCTGTTTCTTCATTATTTGTCATAATTATTCCACCTCTTGCACCTCTTAATGTTTTATGAGTTGTAGAAGTTATTGCATCAGCATATTCAACAGGAGAAGGATGAAGACCAACAGCTACTAATCCTGAAATATGCGCAATATCTGCTAGCAATTTTGCTCCAACCGCATCAGCTATTTCTTTAAATTTTTTAAAATCAACAATTCTTGAATATGCAGAAAATCCACAAATGATAAGATTTGGTTTAAATTTTTTAGCTTTTTCTAAAACTTTTTCATAATCAATAAATCCGTCTGAATTAACTTCATAAGTACTTGACTCATAAAATGTACCAGAAAAATTAATTTTATACCCGTGAGTCAAGTGACCTCCAGAGTCTAAAGAAAGCCCTAAAATTCTTTCTCCAGGTTTTATTAATGCTGCAATTGCAGCAGCATTTGCTTGTGAACCTGAATGAGGTTGAACATTGGCAAATTTTACTTTGAATAATTTTTTTAGTCTATCAATAGCTATTTGTTCAATTTGGTCAATATATTCGCACCCATCATAATATCTTTTACCTGGATATCCTTCAGCATATTTATTAGTAAGTATTGATCCAGTAGCTTTTAAAACATCTTTTGAAACGAAGTTTTCTGATGCAATTAATTCTATATGATTATCCTGTCTTTCTTTTTCTTTTTGAATAATTGATTCAATCAAAGTATCTTTCATTTTTTTCTCCCTTATTTATTAAATATTATATTACAATAATGATTTTATTTTCTAACAAAAAATAATGAGCAATTCACTCATAATTAATATATTTGTAAAAAATACTTTTTATTAACTTCTAGATGTAAATATATCAATTAATAAAGATAAGACAACTAAACCAACACCCGTCATAATAATTAAATCTGATAAATTAAATGTTCCTTTATCAAATCAAGGTGTAAAGATGATGTCTCTTACGAAACCATATGTTGTTCTATCAATAGTATTACCAAGAACGCCTCCAATTGTTATGGCGATAGCAATGACTCTAAATTTATTTTTAGAAAAAAGCAATCATATTGATAAGAAAATAGCAATGAGATATCCAAAGAGATTATGGATCGAGTCAGGAACAGATAAATTCAAAGTAGAAAAGAATGTTGAATTAGAATGCGCCAATGATCTAATTCCAAATAAAACAAAATCATGCTGAACTGGACCAGGCCTATCAAAAAAACCAGGATTATCAAAGAATAATTTCTTATAGAAAAGATCTATTATTACAAGAACAAATATGATTGGGGCTGCGATTAAGGCATTTATTATAAATTGGCGGTTATTAAATTGTCTCATAAAAAAATAATAGCACACACCATTACTTTTTAACAACTTTTTCACATCTAGAGCAAATTAAATCGTTATTAATTTCTTCCTTATAAAAATGATTTCAGCATCTTTGACATTTAGATGATTCAAATTTTGAAACCTTATTTTCGTTTCCGTATTTAACTTTTGCTACCATTAGTAATTTTGATAAATCTAAAGATTTTATAAATTCTGAATCTGTTTTTACTGTTAGAAGAACTTCATTGCTTCTTCTTATTGTTTGTTCTTTTTTAGCTTTTTCAATTAATTTATATATTTCATCTTTAAGAATGAAAAATTCTTTTCATTTATTTTTTTGCTCATTGGCATTATTTTCGTTTTTTTCAAATTTTTCTAAGAAGATTGATTCTTTTTTGTTTTTTATATTAAAATTTTGATATGCTTCTTCAGCGGTTGTAGGAAGAATTGATGAAATTGCTTTAATTACAAAAGAAACAATATTATAAATATTAGTTTGAGTAGCTCTTCTGTCGTAATTATTAGCTTTTTCTACATATAATGAATCTTTTGATATTTCAAAATAAAATCCAGACATTTCAATTAAAAAGTGATTGATTTCTTTGACAACATTAATAAATCGATATTCTTGGAAATATTTATTAATGTTAAATTTAAGGTTATCTAATTTTTCAGCAATTAAGGCATGAATCCCTTTTAATTCAACCTTGTTTGATTCTGAAAAATCAAAAAGATTTCCCAACATAAATTTAATTGAATTTCTTATTCTACGATAAATTTCAATATTTTGTTTTAAAATATCATCCGATATTGCAACATCGGAAGTGTACTCTGAGTTAGCAGCTCAAAGTCTTAAAATTTCTGCTCCATTTTTATTAATAACATCCAATGGATCAATAACATTACCTTTAGATTTGGACATTTTTTGTTGCTTGCCATCAAGAACAAATCCATGAGATATAAGTTTTTTGAAGGGACTCTGATTGTTTTTTGCAACTGAATTAATGAGCGAAGAGTTAAATCAACCTCTATATTGATCAGAACCTTCAAAGTAAACATCATATTGAGTTTCCATTTTTAAATCTTCTCCTTCAGTTTGAGGAGTTAGGAATGATGAACCAGAATCAAATCATACATCCATAATATCCATTTCTCTAGTATATCCTTTGCCTCTATAAGATTCAGGAAGAAGTTCATCCGTTGTTCTCTTTCATCAAACATCAGTTCCTTCTTTAGAGATAATTTCAATAACATAATCAAACAATTCTTTTTTAATTAAAGGTTTTTCATCTTTATCATAAAAAACAATAATTGGAACACCTCATGTTCTTTGACGAGAAATAGTTCATTCACTTCTATTTTCAATCATTTTAATCATTCTTGAAATTCCTCATTCTGGATTGGATTTAATTTTTTGTAATTCTGAAATAATTTTTTCTTTTAAATCATTAATAGAAACAAATCATTGCGGAGTTCCTCTATAAATTATTGGTTTATGAGTTCTTCAATCGTGAGGATATGAGTGTTTTATAAATTTTAGTGAAAGTAATTCTCCTTTTTTATCCAAAAACATACCGATATCTTTATTGGAATCAGCATAAAATTTTCCTTCATATTCATCTGCTTCTGAATTTAAATTCCCTTTATCATCAACATGCATAATAGTATCTAAATTGTTAGCTTTTCCTGCTATATAATCATCTTCACCAAAAAGTGGCGCCATATGAACTAATCCAGTACCATCTTCAGTAGTAACATGATCAGCTAAGACAACAGGACCAGTTAAATGCCTTTTTATTGGTCTTTTATATTCAATTCCAACTAGTTCATTTCCTTTAAGTGTTTTTAGCACTTCAAAATTTTCTCATTTTAATTGTTTAGAAACATCATCAAGTAGCAATGATGAAACAACGTATTTATGATTATTGACTTTAACAATAGCATATTCAATTTTTTTTCCAACAGCAATACCTGAGTTAGCAATAAGAGTTCAAGGAGTTGTGGTCATGATAAGAAGTTTATCTCCTTCTTTTAAATGTTCATTCCCTTTAGTAATATTAATTGCAACAATAATTTTTGGAGACATATGATCGGCATATTCAACTTCTGCATCAGCTAATGCTGATTGAGAAGAAGGAGATCAATAAACTGGTTTAAGTCCTTTATAAATTTTTCCCTCAAGAATCATTTTTGAAAATAATTTAAGTTGATTTGTCTCAAATTTACTGTTTAATGTGATATATCTGTTTTTCAGATTGGCAAATAGTTGCATTGATTCAAATTGTTTTGCTTGGTTATCAATTTGACTCATGGCATATTTAGCAGCTTTTTCTCTCAATTCAACTTTATCAAGGTCATCTTTTTTCATGCCTAAGTCATGAAGCATTTTATTTTCAATAGGTAAACCATGAGTATCTCATCCATATGTAAAAGGAACTGAAAAACCTAACATAGCTTTATTTCTAATAATAATATCTTTAATAATTTTGTTAAGAGCGTGTCCCACATGCAATGATCCATTGGCATAAGGAGGCCCATCATGTAATTGAAATCTTCCATTTTTTTTATTTTGTTCTAATGATTTTTCATAGATTTTATTTTCATTTCAAAAATTTCTGAATTCGATTTCTTTTTTTAGTAAATTTGCCTTCATCTCAAAATTTGTTTGAGGCATTAATAATGTATTTTTTCATTCTTTTGCCATAATTGGTTCTCCTTAAAATAAAAAGAGTCAAGATAGGAGGCAAACGTACCACTCCTAAAATGACTCTTTACTCTTAACGTGAGTTATTCGCTTTTATAGACTTAAGAGTGATATTTATATTTAAAGTATTTGATCTTTCACCATACATCAAATCGCTGAGTTACTTTTAATAATATAAACTTGTCTCTATCATCGCTAATATTTATTTGTAAATATATTATAAAGAAAAATTCTATATTTTTAATTCAAAATTATTTTATAACACTTTAAAATTCTATTCAAAAGTATTAACGATTACCTCATTTTGTTCAAATTTCTTAGCAAGAACAAGATTCAAGATTGGGGCTCCTGCAAAAATTGGTATAACTGCTAAAAGAATTGTTCCTAATTGTCAATTTTGAAGAGCGCCAATACCACTTGGAGCAAATAATCCGGCATGGGAATTTCCATGTGCGTCTAAAAATAATTGTATTGTCATTCCGTATGCAAATTGATATAGAACAACGAAAAATATTGATCCTATTGCCATTCAAGACATTGATAAATATAAAATGTTGTTAATTTTTCTATTTGTCATCTCATCTCTTTTACGGTTATATAGTAAAATGGTTGTTCCGTAAATACCAAAGAAAAATAAGGTTGGGAAATTAGAAAATGCATCGACAATTGTATCTGTATCTAATACAAGAGAAGGGATGGCGAATACTAAAGTTCAAAATAAAATTGATAATGATAAAATTAAAATTGTTGCTTTTTTATCTCCGAATTTATTTTTTAAAGTTTTTGAGCCGAATAATGTATTAACTGAAACTACTTCATTAAATGATATTACTGTGGCAGCAGACATTCCATTTAGAACTCCATATCCTGATATAAATAAGAATAAGAATGTAAAAATTGTAAGTGGTTCCTGAACATTACTTGGAAGAGAATCACTAAATACACTTCCTATAAACCCTGAATTGTGTAATATTGAAGAAATAGCAATTAATGTATATAAAACAGTAATTGATAGCATTCCTAAAAATACTACTTTTGAAGTTGTTTTAACCCCACCTTTTATTCTTTTGGACATTGAACCAACATTTAAGAAGGCGTCATATGCAAATAATACTAATGGTAAGCTTGCTAATAAGCTAGTAAATGAAAATGAGCCTACTTCAAAAGCATTTTTACCATCCTTTAAATTATGAGTGTTAGCCATAATCATTCCGATTAAAGCGGCAAGTATTAATGGAATTACTTTTAAAACAGATGTTACTGCTTGAATTCATCCTGAAACATATATAGAGGTGAAATTAACACCAAGAGCAATTATCATTAGTGTAATTCCTACTAAAATATGGACTCAAACATGAGGCATTGAACTAATTGCTTTTGATACTAATAAAAATTGAAATAGAAGTTCCGAAACAAAGACTCCTAATATCGGTGTTAATAATGCAAAGTAGAAAAATGAATAGTTAAATCTAACAAAATAACCTCATTTTTTACCGGCTGCTTTTTCATTTCAAGCAGCAAGACCAGAAACTTTTCCAGTTTTCATTGAACCTATTTCTGAAAATGAAACAGCAGCAAATAATGATATAAGCCCACCAACAATTCATGCTAAAAGAGTTGTCATTCCATTATTATCTGTTGTTCTAAAAATTGATCCGTTTTTGAAAAAAATACCAATTCCCACTACTGACCCAACTAACATTGTTAAGGCAGCAAAGAAACCTAATTTTTTTCCTTCTTTTATTGACATAAGTGTCTCCTTTCCTTAAAACTAAATAACTATGAAACTAAATAAAAAGTACCTTTCATAGCAAGTACTTTATATATAAATTCTTTAAAATACCAGCATGATAAATAAACTGGATTTAATCCAGATTAATTTTGAAAAAATCAATAAGTGGTATTTTTTAATATTTTCATAGCAATAACATTATATATAATTGTTGAAGTAATATTGAATATTATGAAAAAATAATAAAAAGTCCTTGCAATGCAAGAACTTTTTTTCTATCTAGAATCAGATTCTGATTTCCAAAATTTTCAATCGAATAGTTTGTTTTTATCCGGACTTAGCATCTACTTACAAATGTAAGCATCATTACATCATCTTCTGATAAAAGCGCCTTAGTCTCTTAAAAATGCTGGAAGGTCATCTTCGTCTTCGTCAGCAACGTCAAATGGCGAATTCTGTAATTCAACCTCTTCATCAATTGTGAATTTTTCTTCCTCTGGTAGTGGGTTATTCATAAGAATTTCCCTAGTTTTTTCATTTTCGAAGTCTATATCCAGTTCTCCAACTGCATGAGCTGCTTCAATTTTCAATTCTTTTTCTGAAATTTTCTGTTCTTCAGATCTTCCCTGAAGTCCAGTTGCTATTACAGAAACTTGAATATCTTGACCAATGCTATCAACAATTGAAACACCAAAGATGATGTTTAATTCGTTTCCTGCAGCTTGTCTAATAGTTTCCACAGCTTTGTTAGCTTCGTCTAATGTTATGTCTCCACCAGAAATATTAATGATTGCATGTGTTGCACCTGAAATAGATGCTTCAAGAATAGGTGATGAGATTGCATGTGTTGCAGCTTTTATGGCTCTGTCTTCGCCAGTGGCTCTACCGATACCAATAAGAGCTGTACCTCTATCTTTCATAACTGTTGATACGTCGGCAAAATCAAGGTTAATAAGGGCTGGAATGGCAATAAGGTCGGTAATGGTTCTAACTGTTTGTTTAAGTGTTTTGTCTGCATACATGAAAGAATCTTTTAAAGAGATTCCTCCAAATTGTTGAAGAAGTTTATCATTAGATACAACAATAAGAGAATCAACGTTATCTCTTAAATTTTTAAGACCTTCAACGGCATTTTTGTTCCTTTGAGTTCCCTCAAATGAGAATGGGGTTGTCACGATACCAACGGTTAATATACCCATGTTTTTAGCTAATTTAGCTATAACAGGAGCAGCACCAGTACCAGTTCCACCTCCCATTCCCGCAGCAACAATTACCATGTCAGAGCCTTTAATCACATCTTTGATTTTATCTTCAGACTCTAATGCAGCTTTTTTACCTTGTTCTGGGTTAGCTCCAGCACCTAAACCTTTAACAGAATCTCCTCCAAGAACAATTACATTGTTTGCTATTGAATTATTTAAAACTTGTTCATCTGTGTTAGCCACAATGAATTCAACGCCTTGGATTCCTTCTTTTACCATGGAGTGGACTGTATTATTTCCACCTCCACCAACTCCTATAACCTTAATATTAACGATTTCATCAGTAGTTAAATTGTTTTCATATTCTTGTGAATTTGATTCATTAATTTCAGTCATACTTGCCTCCTATTCTATTCTTGATTATTGCAAATCAATTATTTTTTTGTTTATTCTTTCTCAATAATTTCAATGAGTTCGGGTTAGTATGGACAATAGTATCAAATTGTTTCCCTAATACATTGTCAATAATTTCTATGTAATTCATAACACCAATTGCATTCTTATTCTCGGCATTTATATCAATAAATGATAGTGGTTTATAAATAGATACTTTTTCAGTTTGCATATTTTCAATTATGAATTCTGCCATACCTTGAAGATCATTTAATTTCCCAGAAAATACTATTGGTAAATTAGTTACCTTTTTTTGCAGCAAGTATTTTCTGACCAATACCATTAATTTAAATAAGTACTTTTGAATAACATTTGATAAGTCAGAATTTGTGTATGATACATCATCAGACCCAATTTGATTATAATAGATAACACGTTTATTTTTTAATCTAATTGATGCATGTGCTGATATTATTTTTTTTGCACGTTCATATGAGCAACCAAATTCATTCATAATTCCTTTAATTAAATACTTATATCCATAATCATAATATGACATGGAAGCAACTATTGCATTGTTCTTATTTATAGTGACATTAACTTGAGAATCATTAATATTTATATGAATAACTCCTTCAACAAGAGCGTGTTTAGATAAGTTAGCGAATGAAGCAGTTTGGTTCTCCAACATTATCTGATTAACTTCCACTCCTGATGTTTTTGCTAATTCATGAATAAAATTATATGTTTCTTTAGAAATTGTCGTAATCGCAGATGTTATAGTTAAAGATTTTCCGGTTTTATGAATTGGTGCTTTTAAGTACGATTTAGTCATAATATCAAAAACATCGAATTTAATTGGTTGTACTGAAATTACATTTCTACCATTAACATTATTTTTTTGTTGAATTAATTCTAAAAGATTTTCAACATCAATTTGAGATACAGTTGTCCCAGCTATTTTAATCATTTCTCTTGATAAGAAGATTTTTTGATCTACTTTCATAGATGGTTCAATCACAAAAGTAACTTTTTTCACTTTACCACCAATCAACTTTTCAACATGATTCAATGATGCTTTAATAAAACTGTCCGACTTAGATATTGAAGATTTATTACTAAAAATTTCAACAACGTTAGTCGCTAACTTTTCTATTACTGCAATTGACACTTTACCAGATGAAAGTGATATGGAAGTTATGATGTTTCTTTTTATGATTAATCCTTTCTTCTTTTAAGAACTCTTAATTTAGCTGTTCTTGACCTATTATTATTCTCAATTTCATTACGAGAAGGGGTTTTAGTTTTCACAGTTCATTCTTTGGATACGATAATAGGAAGTTTCCCAGTATCGTCTTTTATAAATGTACCGAATTTTCTTTTGACGATTCTATCTTCAATAGAATGAAAGGTTATTATTGCCAAAACTCCATTTTTATTAAGAATTTTAGGCGCATAATTAACCAATTTTTTAAGAGCATCAAGCTCTTGGTTGACAGCAATACGTAAGGCTTGGAATACAGCTTTCGCTGGATTTTTCTTCCTTACAATTGCTGCAGGTAGTGATTCTCTTATTATGTTTACAAGTTGAAGTGTTGTATCAATTGGTCGATTAGATATGATACCTTTCGCAACTCTTTGAGGGAGCATTACATCTGCATAATATCTAAATATTTCAACTAATTCTACTTCACTTCAATTGTTAACAATAAAATGAGCATCTAGTTTTTGTTTTTGATTCATTCGCATATCAAGTCTTGCATCTTTCGAATACGAGAACCCTCTTGCAAAATCATCGATTTGAGGAGAGGAAACACCAATATCTGCTAAAATACCATCAACAGATTTAATTCCATGTTTTTCTAATACATCCTTTATATTCATATAGTCCGCATGCACTAGCACGTAATTATTATTTATTTTACTAAGACGGGGCTCACTTTCAATAATGGCCTGTTCATCCTTGTCAAAACAAATAAGTTTACCTGTTGACAATTTTTTTAAGATTTCTGAAGAATGTCCACCACGACCTAAAGTTAAGTCAAGATAAACACCATCAGGTTTTATATCAAGAGCTTCAATAGACTCATTAAGCATAACTGGAGAATGTTTATAATCCACTACAACTCAATTCCATCTTTAAGAAGTTTACTTGCTAGATCATCAATTGATCCTTCATCCTCAAATTGTTTTTGGAAATCTTCAAATCCTGATGTTGGTCAAAGTTCTACCTTATTTCCAACACCAACAAATGTAACTTCTTTGGTAATATTGGTCTTAACTAGGAAATGTTCAGGAACAGATATACGACCTTGCTTGTCAATTTCCAATTCATGAGTATTCCCAAGAAGCATTCTTGAAAACATTCTTGCATTTTTATTTAACAAGTTAGTAGATAACAATTTAGATTTTCAAATATCAAACTCTTTAACATCCCTTATTTCAAGAATATTATCGGGTCCGATAGTAAGATACAAAACACTTCCAAGATCATTTCTTAACTTAGAAGGAATAATGATTCTGTTTTTGTTATCTAGTGATCTTTTAAAGTTACCGAACATTTTCTCCCACTTTCCCCCATTAATTACCACTTATATTTTAGCATACTTATATACCATTTAGGTAAGTTTTTTTAAAAAAGAAAAATAAAAAAGCCCCATATTATGGGCTTTTTTTATATAAAAAATAACATAAGAATAAAATTTTATATTTAACTAGAAAATCTTATTTTTTGTTAGAAAGGTCTTCTCTTTTGTAGAATTTAACAAGTCTGTGAGGTACTTTTTCACCGTTGACAGTCGCTAGATTAGGAGCAGATAGAGAGTGATGTGCTCTTCTTTTTCTCTTTCTAGCTTTTGATGTTTTTCTCTTTGGTACTATTGCCATTTTTGACCTCCTTATTATTGCTAAATTATTATATCAAAAAAATATTCTTTTTAAATATATTTTAGAAGTTAGAAACAAAATTTTTGCTTTGAATTAGGAAAAAAATCGTCAATTTTGACAATAAAGTCATTTAATAGTATCATTTTGTTATGTCAGTAGCAATAATAGCAGAGTATAATCCATTTCACAATGGACATATATATCAATTAAAAGAAGCAAAAAAAAGATGACCTAATGAAGAAATAGTTATCATTATGTCTGGTAAATACGTTCAAAGAGGAGAAATTGCTGTTGCTTCTTTTGAAGAAAGATCAAAATTTGCAATTAAGCATGGAGCTAATAGAGTTATAGAGTTGCCTTTTAATTTTGCAACACAAGCTGCACATATTTTTGCCCATGGAGCAATTGAAATAATTAATAAGGAAAAAATTGACAAAATTTTTTTTGGATCAGAATCAAATAATCCAAAAAGATTAATGCTTATTGCCAGAACTATCAAAGATAATGAAGATAAATATAATAAGCTACTAAAAAAATATTTAAAATTTGGATATTCATTTCCAAAAGCTGCTGCCACATCTTTGGAGCATTTAATCGGAAATCCCATAAAAATGCCTAACGATATTTTAGGGCTTGAATATTGCAAGGCAATAGTAAATAACAATTATGACATTACACCTCACACACTAAAAAGAACTATTTCCTTTCACTCTGAAGTTCCAAATATGCAATTTGCAAGCGCTTCATATATTAGAAGTAAAATTTTTAAAAATGAAGACGTTTCAAAATATACACCAATGAAATTTGAAATATTGCCAGAAAGAATTGAAAATTATTATGATGAATTTCAAGAAATAGTTAAAAGCACTTCAGCCGAAAAATTAAGTAAAATAAAATTGATTTCAGAAGGAATGGAAAATTTATTTAAAAAACATATTGATGCCAAAAGCTATCAAGAATTTATTGAAAGAACTAATTCAAGAAGATATACATCATCAAGAATAAAAAGAGTTATGCTCTATGTTTTGCTTGAAATATATGAATAAATATCTTAAATTAATCCAAATCATATTAAAAATAAACGATATCCAAAATTAAATTAGATATTGTTTATTAAGATATTTATTCTGTTTTATTTATTTAAAAAATTGAAGAAATTTCTTTTTTTAATCTTTGGTTTTTCTAAAATTTCCTCCTCTTTTTCAATTTCAATTTCATTTACTGAACCAATGTATAAAAATTTTTCAGAATCAATACTATCAAATTCTCCTGATATGATTCTTTCAACTCCGTCAAGAGTATCTTCTATAGAAGATCATTTACCCTCTCTTTGAGTTAATTCAGAGGATGTAAAAAAATCTTGAGTGAAAAAGTTTAATAATTTTCTTGATCTTGAAACAATTGTTCTATCCTCTTCAGAAATTCCTTCAATCCCAATAATGGCTAATATATCCTCCAATTCATCAAATCTTTGTAAATAATTTTTAGCTTTAATAACTGCATCAAAATGTCTTTTACCAATTATTTCTTCTTTTAAATTACTTGAAGAAGAATCGAGTGGAGAAATTGCTGGATATCTACCTGCAGAAGCAATTGATCGATCTAAAACTAATGAACCATCTAAATGCGAGAAAACACTTACAGTAGCAGGATCAGTAATGTCATCCGCAGGAACAAAAACTGTTTGAAAAGTTGTTATAGTTCCATCTTTTGAATTTGAAAGTCTTTCTTGAATGTTTGAAATTTCAGTCATAAGTGTTGGCTGATAACCTGATTGAGAAGGAATTTTCCCTAATGAAGAAGATAATTCTGCTCCCGCTTGAGTAAACCTATAAATATTGTCGATAAACATAAGTGTGTTTTCTCCAAGTGTATCTCTAAAATATTCTGCTGACGTAATTGCAGAATATATTATTTTCATTCTAGCTCCTGGAGTTTCATTCATTTGAGCAAAATACAAAATCGATGAATCAATCAATTTACTTTTAGTTAATTCTCTATATAATTCTTCCCCTTCACGAGACCTTTCTCCAATTCCTGCAAATATTGAGTGAAATTTTCTTTCTTCTGCATGTTTAGCAATATTTGTTATTAATTCCTTGATGATAATTGTTTTACCAACTCCAGCTCCACCAAACATACCAATTTTATCCCCTTCTAAAATTGGGATGAAAAAGTCAATCACTTTGATTCCCGTTCTTAATAAATTCTCTTTTTTTATAAATTCATTTTTAGTTTCTTTATAAACATAAGTATTAACTTTTTTGATTTTCTTTGAGGATTTTTTACCATCAATTGTTTCACCCAAAACATTGAAAAGTCTTCCTAAAGCATTTTTGCCAACTGGCGCTTTAATTGTTTCATTGGTTGAAATAACTTCCTCACCAATGGAAAGATTTTCTTTTTGAACAATGATAATTGTTCTCATTTCTCGATCATTAATTACAAATTCACATATTAATATACTTCCAGTTTTAGTTTTTAATACTGTTCCAATTTGAGGTAATTTATTTTTAGGAAATTGAACATCTATGATATCTGATGATATGCTTATTATTTTAGCCATTTTTGGCCTCCTTTAATGAAAGATATCTTTTTTCTGTAATCATTCCCCCAAAAATACCTTTATGCGCATTTAAAAGAGGTTTGTAAATTATTTTAATTTGGTGGTCAAGTTTTTCTAGACTAATAGAGTTATCATTAATTCTCTTTACAAGTAACTTAGCGGCTCTATCAGAATTTGTAAAATTCTTAAATATTGTAGAAAAACTATTTCATCTTTTGATTTCATTAATAACTCCTGTTTTGTACATTCTAATCAAAATAATCATCATTTCCTTTGAATAACCTTCATAGCCGTGTTGAATTAAAATATTATTCAGTCCTTCTCATTTTTTGATTTTTTTCATTAATGAGTCAGATATTTCAATTGAAAGATCCGCAAATTTTTTAATTTCTGAAAGCATTGCATGTTCAGATTTTAAATCTTTTGAAATTTCCTTGATATCTTTTGATTGAACTGAACCTCCTGTTCTTGAAACTGATAGTTGTATATCAATAGCAGGGAAATGCCCTTTATTAAATTTTTCTTCATTAGTAAAAATCTGTCCATCTGTTATTGAAATTATATTTGATGGAATAATTGAGGCAATATCACCTTGAACTGTCTCCACAATAGGAAGAGCTGTTATGCTCCCACCTTTGTATTTGCTTTTAAATTTTCCTGATCGTTCTAATAGCGAAGAATGCTGAAAGAATATATCAGTTGGATAAACTTCTCTACCTGGATTTCTTCCTATTGAAAGCGAAATTTCTCTATAAACATTTGCATGTTTAGTTAGATCGTCAATGATTATTAAAACATCTTTCCCTTTATATGCAAGCGTCTCTGCCATAGACATTCCGATTGAAGGAGCTAAAAATTGCTCAGAAGACGAATTTGAATTAGCAAAAATTATAATAGTATTTTTTAACGCTTTATGATTTTTTAAATGATTATATAAGGAAATGATTGAATTCCTTTTTTGCCCAATTGACACATAAATTGTTTTAATTTTTTTATTTTTCTGATTAATAATTGTGTTCAATGCAATTGAAGATTTTCCAGTAGATCTATCTCCAATAATCAATTCTCTTTGACCTAATCCAATTGGAATCATAGTATCAATTGCTAATATACCGGTTTCAAGCGGATCGCTTAATTTATCTCTGTCAATAATTTTCGGAGCTTTTTTAATTCTTTTTGAGCTTCCTAAAAATTTTCCCTTGTCTTTTTTTACTCTTGAAGAATGAATGATATCCCCAAAAGGAGTTATGATAGATCCAAAATGTTTACTATAAACTTCAACCTCATTGTCATCATTTACTTTTTTAGCTATGTCATTTATTTTTACAGATGAAGGATCTCCAACAATTAGCAATTTAGCATTATCAACTTTTGCTGAAAGAACAATCCCAAAAGCTTTGTCCGAAAGTTTGTACGTGTCATTTTGTTTATATTTATACTTTCCTGACAAAGTAATAATGTTATCCTTAATTTTTGTTATTTTAGCCATTATTGACCTCCTTTTGTAATTATTGTGTATATTATGACAACTATTGAAGCAGTTAGAGCTATAAGTCCCGCAAATGTAGATGTTAATATTAAATTCTTATTTTTTGTGTTCTTTGTTTGATTAAGAGTTTTATATTTATTATTTCCAATTAATATTTTAATTGGTATTAGCAGAGCTATAAATGATGCTATACCAATAATTGAAGCTATCAATATAGATGATACAAAATTAGTTTTTTCAAGATCATTTAGAACGAAAGTATCTTTTATATTTTCTAATTTTTTTGTTAAATCTGATTCAAATAGATTTTCAAAATCGAAATCTGGTATTAATTTCCAATCAGGTAAATTTTCATCTTTAAATCAATCATCAATAAATTTATCTAATTCTAAAATTTTCTTGTTTATTTCATCACTTATAGAATCTTCTATTGCCTTTGCGGTTTTACTTTCTAAATCTTTTAAAAATTGATTTTTATAATTAGTAAATAAATATTTAATAATATTTTTCACCATTCCTTTTTGAGCTTCTTTTTCTTCGGAAGATAGAAAATGAGCAATAATAAATTCTTTATTTATGGTTTCATTGTCAATTGATAATGAGACGTCTCCAATAAAGTTTTTACTCCCATTATAATATTTAAGTATTGAAGTTTCATTGTATATGGTTTCTGAAAGTTCAATGATATATTTTTCTAATTCTTCGGAAGAAATTTTAAATGATTGTGAATTTTTTATAAAAATATCATTTCAATTTGCTAGCTTTTTGGAAGAAATCGGAAAATTGAGTGTTTTTTGAGAGTTCGACTTAAATTCAAGAGAGACTTTTGTAAATTTAGATAAGCTATTAATATCATTCATTAAATTACCTGTAATTTCTTTAAAAGATTCTTCATTCATTTTTGAATTAGGACTAAATCCATCTTTAGTTAAATCAATTGGAATTGACGGAGAATTTTCATCTCAAATATTATCAATTTTTTGTAATGCTTTTTTTACTTTGTTTTCAAAAAAATCTTTTGATGAATATTCGAAATTTGTATTAATAATTTTTGATTGTCCATTTAAAGTTATTTTTATATCAACCTCAACATTTGGATTATTTTCTTCATCAATGGAATTTATTGTAGTATCAATAGTTGCTCCATGTTTATTTAAATAATCTAAAAAATTAGTATCAAAATTATCTCAGATTTTTTTCAAAGTGTTTTCGTCTGGATTTATAAATTTCCCATTAGAATCCTTAATTTCTTTTAATTCAATTTTATTTGTATTTTCATTTTCTTTATTTGTTGCTTTTTTTAATTTTTCAGCAAGAAAATCCAATGTATTTATAAATTTTATATTATCAATTTCTATTTGAAATTTACCTTTAGGACCAAAAGAAATTAATTCTGATGAAGAATCAAAAATTCTTTTATTAAATGAAAAAACTTTGTCATAGTCAAATGAATTTGAAGAGATGTTTAGATCAGTGAATTTAAATAATAATTTTTTATTAATTCCATCATCAAAATATTCTATTCCATCAAAAGTAGTTTTTGGATTAGAATTTATAAATAAATTGATTTCATTTTTTAATGATACAAAATCATATGGTGCATCAAAATCTTTAGAAACTTCAATCAATTTATCAAGAGTAATCATGTCTCCGTTTTTTAAATTTAAATCGGATGATAAATTTAAGAAATTTTCATTAATGTGATTATCTTTAAATATACTTATTATTCCAGTCTCTGAATAATTAAATATTTTTATATTTTTAGAAACAGTTATTTCATTTTTTACTTTATCAAGATTTAATTTAATAATTAAGTCCAAATTACCTTGGGAAATAAAGTCATCACCAATTAAAATATCTATAAAATCTTTCAAATCAAATTCAATATTATTGAATTTATTATATTTTTCAATAATTGCTTTAATTCCAGGCAAATAATTTACATCAAAATCATCTAAATCAATAGTAAAGTTTGGATTGTTTTTTATATCATATGCAAGATTCATTATATTTCTGTTTGTAATATCACTTTTAAAATTAAGTTGTGAAATTTTTTCTTGGATTATCGTTTTTATAACTTCATTAATTGTATTTTTATTCTTTAAAATCACGTCATCAACAATTACACCTAAAACAACATTAAAATTTGATTTATCTTTAAATTCAGGATATCCTTGATTAAATGGTTTTCCAAATTCTTTATATTTAGTATTTACATTTTGAACTAATTCATTTTCAATAGTCAAAATTTCATTTTTGCTATATGAATTTGAATCTATCCCAAGATCTTCCAATTTTATTTTAAATAAATTTATTGCATCACTTTTATTTTTTAATAGATCATCTGGAATTTGATTTGTTTTCAGAATGAAAAAGCCTTCAATTTTTTTCATTTCATTCATAAAATTTCGATTGATCCATTCTTCTATATTGACAATTTTTAAAGTGTTTGAATCAATATTTAAATTGCGAATTATTTCAGAATCCTCGTCCATGTCACTCCCTAAAAAGGAAATTAAATCAAATCCTTGTTCAATTGATTTATTAACAAGTCCATTAAATGCAGGAATTAAAAAATCTAAATTTCTTTGGCTGATTTCTTTACCGATTTCTCCATATAGATTTGTAAAAATATTATTTCTTTTAACTTTATTTTTAAATTGTTGAGACAATATTTCCTTATATTTTGAGAAAGTCATTAGAGATATAGATTCATTTTCTAAATTTGGAATAACGTCAAAATTATTTTTATTAATTTCACTTGTTAAAAACATTAGAAACCACCTCCAATATATGGATTAACCTTAGATTTTTCTAATTTCAACGCTTCTATTTTTGACTTTGAAATTCCAGCCGCAAAAAATTCATCAATGTTTAAGCCTAAATTCAATTGAGCTTTGAGCTTTTTATTATTTCTTGTTACTTTTTTAATATCTATGTTTTCAGAATATTTAGTTTCCAAAATTGATTGTTTTATTGTTGAATCTGTATAAATATTGATATCGGTTTTTGAATTTACATTAATGATTGGGGACAGAAATATAAAAGAAGAAATTGTATTTTTATCTTCTATTATTAATTTAGCAGCCTTTGGAACATGCAGAGAATTCTTTTTTAATTTTATATTATAGTTCAAGGTGAAAAGATAGGATTTTTCAAATTCAAATTCTCTAATACCATCAATTGCATTAATTACTAATTTATTTATTATCCACCCCTTTCTTTAATGTTTGTGAAACAAAAATTAATTCTTCAGTTTCATTTTTTCTAATTAATTTATTCATTTCTCTAGTTCTAATACTAATTTTCTTGTCAACAGATTTTATTGACTCTTCATGTCTAATTAATTTCTCTTTTAAATAATTATACTGAGATTCTTTTATCAATCCATAAGTAATTCTATGAATATATGAAATCATTAATGATTCAATTGCTTCCGAAATTGATGGATAAAAACTATATTTTTTGTTTATTTTATATTTTTATTTATCACTAACCTAAGTTATTTATTCGATACACTCTATAAATTAGTATGTAGTTTTATCACAAATACATAC
>JABSQU010000003.1:40935-42859 GCA_013215685.1 Mycoplasmatales bacterium
GCATCATTTTTCATTTTTGATGAATTAAGAACATATTTTACACAATTGAATTTTTTGGAAAAAATAGAATTGAAAACTATTGAAGAAATATCATCTTCTTTATTAGTTGCATCATTGCACTGAAAATATATATTCATATTATTTTTTTCAGCAAATTCCTTAGCTTTTTCTCCAATTACTATAATTGAATCATTATTATGATCATATTTAGAAATAATTATTTTTTCTAATCATTCATTGGATATAGGTAATAATTCAGATTTTACTGTGATGTAGACTCAAAGAGTAGAATTGATGCCTTTTTCTTTATTTCTTTTTAATTTGTATGTTTCAGAAGCGAAGTTTATTAATTCTCTTGAAATTAAGGCTATTTTAATGTAAGTTTCGGAAATTTTAGAAGCATTTTGAATTTTTTGGATAGTATCAAATTTAGAAATCTCAACAATTTCTCTTATTTTTTTTAAGCTTTTAATATTTTTCTTTACTTTTGCCTTGTTCATTACGCTCCCGTTACATTTTCATTCTGTGCAATTACTAATTTATTTTCTTTTAAATAAATTGCTATACCATTACTAATTTTAATTATTGCACCTTCATTTAATTTTTGATTTATGATTTCTCTATATATTTTTAATCCCTCGCCTTTGAAAATGGATAATACAAATGATTTTTCAATAGACTCAATGATTATTCTTGACATCTTGATTTTTGAAGAAGTTATATAATAGTTTCCAAATTCAACTGTTTTTTTATTTAATAATCAAATTAATTGCTTTTTGTATAAATCATGGATTTCATCGCTTGAAATGTTTTTATCAAGAATAACAAATACATATGCGATTATTTCTCTAATATCAATTGCATCTTTAGGAATTTCATAAAAATTTTCAATTTGTTCTTTTATAATATAGCTATTTATTTTTCTATTTTTTGCTTCGCCATCAAATTCTGCTCTTATAAATAAATTATTATTTTTTTTGTTATCTTCATATTCCATATCATAAACGCTAATTGAGTCATTGGAATCATTAATTATTTCATCATATTCAATCTCAAAATCATCATTAATTTTAATATCATCTTCAATTTCATTTTTTTCATCATTGATATCATTTTCATGAATATTTTTAGCACTTTTATCATTTTCTTTTTCTTCATCTAAGATTTCTTCTTTAATAATTTTCTTTTTTAATTCTTTTTGTTCTTTAAGAATTTCTCTTTCTTTTGCTAAGAATTCTTTAAGATCTAAAATTTGCTTGTTTAAATTTTCCGCCTTTTCAAAAATTTTATGACGTTCTAAAATTAATTGATTTTTGTCCTTTTTAATTCTGGTTAATTTATCCGAAAAGATTTTTCCATCAATTTTTTCTTTATTTTCAAATAAATCATCTTCATCAGTTGTTATTTTAATAAGCTTTTGTTTTAAGGATAAATCTTTCAATAAAAGTTTTTGTAATGTTCTACTTAGAATCGACATTTTTTTCACTTTGTCTAAATGCTTTCTTGTTATGATTGTTGTTTCTGTTAATTCATTTTTATTTTTTTTATTCATTTATGACTCCTTTTTTTGAAATTTCTATATTTAAATTTTTATTGATAATTGATTGATTTATATATCAAGAAATTGTATTTTTTAATACTGCTATTACTATGACTATGAGAATGATATTATCTAAAAGAACCGTGAAGCTTACTTTTGAATTTAAAATACTACTAATTAAATCATTTAAAAATCCCATCCCATCAATGTAATCACCGATAAATCAATTAATGGCAATCATTATAATAATTAGAATTAGCAATGATAAATAAATACCTTTTGTAATGTTTCCAATCATTTCAACTTTGATCATATATATAAATCATATTATTGATATTGAAATGAGTGTAATTGGTATTATTAAATTTATTTTTTGAGAAAAAG
>JABSQU010000030.1 GCA_013215685.1 Mycoplasmatales bacterium
TATGAAAAGGCATCAAACTAAGCCCCTTGCTTCATTGGCTCTCTCAACCGCAATAGCAGTATTTGGGCCTCTTTCAACTATGAAAAAAGAAGGAAGAGTTGTGGCTTTTTATAAATTTGATGGAGCGCTTAAAAATCTTTTAGTAGAATCTAATGTTCAAGGAGATGTGAGAGCATTGGTTGGAGATCCTTTTGTTACAACTGACTTTGATAATAAAGATGTCAATCAAATTCCTATCAAAGTAGGTTTGGGCGAAAAAGGAACTTTGAGAATTGTTAATGAGACGAATAATAATCAATGAGGTGGAGAAGTTGAAATGGCCAAAGGTGATATAACAACTGATTTAGCATTTTACTTTGACCAGTCTGAGCAGATACAATCAGCTGTTGTCTCTGATGTTAAAATGAAAGATAAAATGACTCTTGAAAGAGCTTATTCGGCAATTTTTCAGCTTATTCCTGGATATCTTGAAGAAGATATTTCTTGAATTGAAAAATTTATTAAAAATAATAAACTATCTGAAAACTCAATTGAAACTTATGTAAAAAAATTAGAAGCCTTAGAATTGGAAACTAGAGAAATAAGATGAAAATGTAAATGTTCACAGGAAAAAATGAAAAAATTATTGGAACTTATGTCTGAAAAAGAGAAAGAAGATATTAAAAAAGAATATGGAAAATTAGAAGTCCAATGCAACTTCTGCAACAATATTTATAAATTTTAAAACAAAAACAAGAAGTATCTTGTTTTTTTATTTAGTATATAAGATTTTTTCTCTTACTTTTCCACTTTTATCTTTTAACCTAAATTCTGATTGATTCTTTTTTGCAAGTTCTCTACCAAATTTTGACGCATCTTTTTGTAAAGTGAAAAGCTTTACTGCTTTTGAAGCCCCTGTTGTTCTGACGGATCATTTACCATCTTTATTTAATTCAACCATTACGTCTTTTCTCATTTTGAACTCCTTAACTTTGTGATTTTACATGAATTTTTAATGTAATTTCCTCATATTCATCTGAATTGAAATTAAGAATATATTCTCCTTCTTTTGTTCGGTCAAAAACTTTATTTCATGATCCAGTAAAAATTGGATTGTTTTTATCATATGTAGATTTTGAAATCTTTTTGATAAAATCATTTTCAATTTCTTTTGCTGTCGCAGTATCAGATGTTTTTATGTATGATAATTCATAATTATTTGTCTCTATAAAACTAATTTTACCATTAACATTGTTAAAATTTTGATTTATATTTATGTTTGCAACCATATTTCCCTTAACAATAACTGTTAAAACAAGATCATTATAATTATCTGATTTAATTCTTAAAGAGTATTTTCCATTCTTTTTTGAATTAAATTCATGATCTCATTTTGACATGAAATTCATTTTTTCATCATTACTTTTATCTTTATCTGATTTATAAATCATTTTATTAAAACTTTCTTCTATTGCAGATTTTGTTGCATTGTCTTTAGATGTATCATATGTGACTTGATATGAATTTTTATATTCATTACTAATTTCATTATTAAGACCATTTATTTTTTGAATTTCAACTTTAAAATCGTTAGATTCTTTTTGCTTCTCTATTCCTGAAATAATCACTGATATTATTGGCGTCATAACAGCTGCTGCAATTACTGTTCCCGCTAATATTTTTTTCTTCATTTTTCCCCCATATTCAAATATAAAAATATTTTGCTCATTTTTTTTATTTTTCTATATAAATATTTTAACAAAACTATTATTTATTTTAATAAAAATATAATTTTTATTAATATTTAAATCCTAGAATAAAAAATCGCTCTAGTTTGAACGATTTAATATCAATTAATTTTATTTTATAAAAACATATTTTTCTTTTTCTTTTTAAAGAATAAGAATCCACCTCCCATAAGGGATCCTACTCCTCCAACTGAACCAAGTACACTTCCTGCAATAACGCCGGGATTAACTTTTGATTCATTAGATTTAAATTCTACTGAATTTTGATTAAAGACTTTAGCATCTGTTGCATCAATAGATCCATAAGAAACTGTAGTGGTTGTATCAAATGAAACATGTGGTGTTTGAATGACTCATTTAAAGATGAATTTATCTCCAATATTTACACCAGTAATAGTTTTATCACTTTTACCATCATATTCAGTTCATGATTGTTCGCCCTCTTTTTTATAGTAAAACTTCATTCCTGCTGGAGCTACAAAAGCGTCGAGTTTAAGTGAACGTTCAATATTTTGCTCTGAATTTGGCTCAATTTTAGTTACTATAACCTTTGGAGGTAATGCATATTTTGCTGTTGATTTTGCAAATTGGACTGAATTTTGATTAAAGACTTTAGCATCTGTTGTATCAATAGACCCATAAGAAACTGTTGTGGCTGTATCAAATATAACATCTGGAGTTTGAATGACTCATTTAAAGACAAATTTATCTTCAGGATTTACACCAGTAATAGTTTTATCACTTTTACCATCGTATTCAGTTCATGATTGTTCACCTTCTTTTTTATAGTAAAACTTCATTCCTGCTGGAGCTGTAAAAGCATCAAGTTTAAGTGAACGAGTACCAGTTTGCCCTGGACTTGGCTCAATTTTAGTTGCAATAACTTCTGGAGGTAATGCATATTTTGTTGCTGCTTTTGCAAATTGAACTGAATTTTGATTAAAGACTTTAGCATCTGTTGCGTCAATAGACCCATAAGAAACTGTTGTGGCTGTATCAAATGTAGCATCTGGAGTTTGAATGACTCATTTAAAGACAAATTTGTCTTCAGGATTTACACCGGTAATAATTTTATCACTTTGACCATCGTATTCAGTTCATGATTGTTCACCTTCTTTTTTATAGTAAAACTTCATTCCTGCTGGAGCTGTAAAAGCATCAAGTTTAAGTGAACGAGTACCAGTTTGCCCTGGACTTGGCTCAATTTTAGTTGCAATAACTTCTGGAGGTAATGCATATTTTGTTGCAGGTGAAGATGAAATTGTCAATTCACTAGGAGGAGTTGGAGGAATAATGTTTCTTCAAACTGATGGTGTAATATAAGTAAATTGTCATTTAAAAGTAACTTTTGATCCATCAGGAACACTTTGATCTGTTAATCCTGTATAAGGAATATTTATTCAAGATCCTGTATCTATTCTATATTGCAATAATGATCCTGGATTTGAATATGAACCTACAGAAAATTTTCCATCTGCTCCTGGATTTACGGGATCTGTTTTATTAATTGTTGGAATATCTACAGGTTGATCAACTACATATATTTGTACTGTTGGTATGTTTTGCGCTTTTTCTTCAGAACCGATATTGTATCTAAAATCAATTGTATTTTTATTCTTTATAGATATATGCGATTCTTTTAATGGATTTCATGTCTTTTTATTATCCATAGAATAAGAAATTGTTGTTTTTTTCGGATCTGTAAAAATATGTCCTGATATTTCAATGTTTTCTGTTGTTTTGTTATAAACAAAAGTATTTCTATATTTATTTTTAGAATTTGTCTTTTCGTAAGATACTGGATTTGATAATTTTTTCAATGGAATAGAATTTCCTAAATATCAAATATTTCCTGCTTTACCCTCGAGAATTTGTCCATTTGCACCACTTGAACTATCATCAATATTAGTTGTTTGTCAAATTTGCCCATCTGTGGAATATTGAAGTTTACTTCCGTTTCCCACTGCTCAAAGAGTTCCTCGGGAATCTTCATAAATTTTCCCATCTAATCCAGATGATATATTTGATGATGTATCTGCGTCTATTCAAGTAGTCCCATCTGTACTATATTGAAGTTTTGTTCCATTTCCCATAGCTCAAAGAGTTCCTTTAGAATCTTCGAAAATTTTTCCTTCGTTTCCATCAACAATATTTGAAGTTGCTGATTCTTGTCATTTAATTCCATCTGTGGAATATTGAAGTTTTGTTCCATTTCCCATAGCTCAAAGAGTTCCTTTAGAATCTTCAAAAATAAAACCATTTTCTCCATTAGTAATATTAGATGTTGCATCTGATGGTTGTCAATTTGTATAATCAGTGGATTTTAGAAGTACAGAATCTTTCCCCATTGATCAAAGATTTCCTTTTGAATCTTCAAACATTACTGCTCCTTCACCATTTATAATGCTAGAACCAGAAGCATCTTTTCAAGTATTTCTATCATCAGAATATTGAAGTTTTTTACCTTTTCCAGAAGATCAAAGTTTTCCTTTTGAATCTTCAAAAAGCATACCATTTTCACCATTATCTATAATTGATGAAAAATGTGCATCTTCAAATACAAAATTACTAATTGGAGTTGTGGAATAACTAAATCAAGTAGATCCATCAATTGATGATTGCATTGATTTTCCATTAACCATTGCGTAAAGAAATCCTCTTGAATCTTCAAAAATTTTATTTCCTGCTCCATTAGTTATAGTTGAAGATGTTGAATCTATTCAAGTAGTCCCATCGGTGCTATACTGAAGTTTTGTTCCATTTCCCATAGCTCAAAGAGTCCCCTTTGAATCTTCAAATATGTATCCATTTTTTCCATCTGTTATATTAGAACTCGTTGAATCTTTTCAAATAGTTCCATCGGTGCTATATTTAAGTTTACTTCCATTTCCCATAGCTCAAAGAGTTTTACGAGAATCTTCAAATATGTATCCATTTTTTCCATCTGTTATATTAGAACTCGTTGAATCTTCTCATGTTACACCATCTTCAGCAAATTGAAGTTTACTTCCATTTCCCATAGCTCAAAGAGTTCCCTTTGAATCTTCAAAAATTTTCCCTGCATTTCCATCTGTTATATTAGAACTCGTTGAATCTTTTCAAATAGTTCCATCGGTGCTATACTGAAGTTTTGTTCCATTTCCCATAGCTCAAAGAGTACCTCTTCAATCTTCAAAAATAACTCCTCCAGAACCATTAGTAATATTTGATGAACTATCAGCATCTTTTCAAGTGGTTCCATCTGTACTATACTGAAGTTTACTTCCATTTCCCATGGCTCAAAGAGTTTTCTTTGAATCTTCAAAAATAACCCCTCCAAAACCATCAGTAATTTTCGAAGAATTATCCGCATCTATTCAAGTGGTTCCATCTGTAGTATACTGAAGTTTTGTTCCGTTTCCCATAGCTCAAAGATTTCCTTTTGAATCTTCAAAAAATTTACCTTTTGAACCATCAATTATATTTGAGGTGGTAGATTCTTTTCAATTCTCACCATCTATTGAATATTGAATTTTCTTTCCTTTAGACATTGCTCATATAATGCCCCTTGAATCTTCAAAAAATGATCCAAATTCTCCATTTGTTATGTTTGACGTTGAAAGAAATTTATTATTGTTAATAATTTTTTCTTTTTCAAGATTTGTTTCGAATTTTAAATCTCTTCTTAGGCTTTTATGTTGAAGTATATTCACCTTTTGAGATACTGGAATTTCTCCATCTTCTAAAATTGATTTATTTTGAAATAGTATATTCACACTTTTATTTATATTGTTGTTTTTATTTATATAAATAGGCATTGTTAATGCAGTTGATATAGTTGCTACATATCCAATTCCCAATATATATTTTTTCTTATTTTTTATTGATTTTTTGCTCACAAAAATCCCCTTCTTTTATTTAATATAAAATATTATATCATCTAAAAAAGGCAGATTTATAATAAAAAAATCAAATTAATAATATTTTTTTTAAAATGCTGTATAAACAATTTTTTTAAAATAATTAACATTTTTTAATGACAAATAAATTTAAAATTTGCAAAAGTAAATGGTAAAATTTAAATAGATTGTATAATAAATATAATAAAAGATAATTAATATAAATAAATCGTTGAAACTGGAAGCAGTATGGAAAGTTTGAATTCGCCAGTTAAGAGATGTTAATTGCATACGTTAGTCGCGTTAAGACTAAAAAGAGTCTCTATAGGAGTGGTACGTTAGCCTCCTTATGACTCTTTTTTATATTAAAGGAGTAAGAAGATGGAATTAAAAGATATAAAAACACTAGAAGAATTAAAGATTGCTAAAAATAAATTTTATGGAAAAGGAAGTAAACTAAAAGAACTTCAACAAAAAATAAGAAATGCAGACCCAAGTGATAGAGCAAAAATTGGTAAGGAAATTTCTAAACTTAAAGAAAATGCAGAATTAATGTTTAATTTAAAAGCAAAAGAAATTAATGATAAAATTATTGAAGAAAAAATTAAGAATGAATGAATAGACGTTACTGAACCAATGACTAAAGAAGGAGGATTACATCCTTTAAAAATTGTTTCAAATAGATTTAGAGAATGATTTAAACAAAATGGATATTTTGAATCTAGAGGAAGTGAAATAGAAACTGATGAATACAATTTCGAAAAATTAAATATAAGTAAAAATCACCCTGCTAGAGATATGCAAGATTCTTTATATATTGATGAAAAATATTTATTAAGAACACATAACACTGGTTTTACAGCTAGAGAACTCAAAAAAAATGTCAATCAAGCTTTTTCTCATTTTGCAATTGGTAATGTTTATAGAAATGATGAAGATGATCAAACACATTCTCATCAATTTACACAAGCAGATATAGTATCTGTTGGAGATGTGTCTTTCCCAAATTTAATTTGAACATTAAAAGAATTAATGTCATATGTTTTAGAAGAAGAAGTTGATATCAGACTTAGACCATCTTTTTTCCCTTTTACGGAACCATCTGTTGAAGTTGATATTAAATATAAAGATAAATGAATTGAAGTTCTAGGAGCAGGAATATTAAATCAAAAAGTTCTAGAATTAGCTGGATACACAAATGATATGAATGCTTTTGCTGCTGGAATTGGAATTGAAAGAATAGCAATGATAAAATATGGAATTAATGATATTAGAGAATTTTATACAAATGATTTGCGATTTTTAAATCAATTTAAGGAGGTATCATAATGTTATTTTCATTTAAAGAATTAAAAAGATTGGCTAACTTGCCAGACAAAATAGGATTAAATGATGTTGTTAAAGCAATTAATTCAATAGGGTTTGAAGTAGAAAGCACTAAAAAATTTGCTGATGTAGAGGGAATTAAATTTGGCGAAATTTTAAAAGTTTCTAAAAATCCTAATGGTGATAATCTTTATGTTTGTGAAATTAATTTTAACGATAAGAAAAGAATAATTCAAACTACTGCCGATAATGTTTTTGAAGGAATGTTTGTTATTGCTTTCGTGCCAGGGTCTAGATTTGAGAAAATAAATTTTGATAAAAAAGAGCTTAAAAATGTTATTTCTGAAGGAATGCTTGCTTCTATTTCAGAATTTGGAATCGATAAAGAGCTATTAAGAGATTATAAGGATGAAATTACAGAATTTAAAAATGTATCTTTAGATGATGACCCAATTGAATATTTAGGATTACAAGATACAATCATTGATATTGATATTCTTTCAAATCGTTCTGATGCCCAATCTTACATAATAATGTCAAGAGAAATTGCCGCCTATTTTGGTACTGAACCATTAAAAATAAATCCTAAAGAAAATACTTTTGAAAGTGGAATCAAAGTTAAAAAAGGCGATTTTATTGAATTAGGTTTTATTGAAGGAAAAAATGATTTTGAAATTTCACTTAAAGAACAAATTTTATTGGCCAAGTCCAATGTTAAATCAATAAATAATATTGTTGATTTGACAAATTTGACATTATTAATGACTGGACAACCAACACATGCATATGATAAATCTAAAGTAGGTAATGTATTTTCAGCATCATACGATTCTAGTAAAATTGAAATATTTGGTAAGAAAGAAATTGAACTTGAAAATAATTTGATTATAACTTCAGAAGATAAACCAGTTTCTCTTGCAGGAGTAATTGGTTTTGAAAATACTGGTATTGATAATGGAACAAAAAGTTTTATTATTGAATTAGGTAAATTTAATACTAAAGATGTCCGGAAATCTCTAAAAACTATTAAAATGACAACAGATTCTGGAATTCAAGCGTCTAAAAATATAAGCAAAGGAACAATTCTTTTAGCATCAAAATACATTTCTTCTAAATTAAATTCTTTTTCTAATTTGATTAATATAAGTAATCCAAAAAATATTCAAATAAATTATTCCATTAACAAATTAGAAAAAATATCTGGATTTAATATCTCAAAAGAAGAAAAATACTATAAAGCATTAAATTCATTAAAAATATTAGGATTTAAATTTGAAAATGATAACAAAAAGATAATTGCCCCTTTATATAGACACGACCTTTTAACTCAACAAGATATTAATGAAGAAATATTAAGATTTTATGGTTATGATAATATTCCATTATATAAGCCGTTAATAACTCCATCAAAAATAAGTAATTTTAATGATTTGGAAATAACCATTTCATCAAAAGGATACTTTGAAGTAAATACCTATACCTTAACCTCAAAAACTAAAAATATTTTCAATCCTTTTAATTTTAAAAATACAATTGAGCTTTCAACATATATATCCAAAGAAAGAGAAGTTATAAGAAATTCTCAAATTCCTTCAATAGTAGAAATTGCTGATTATAATCAAAAGCGCGGCATTAAAAAAATTAGTCTTTTTTCAAAGGGAATGATTAATAATGGTGCTGAATCGATGATTTTAGCATCAAATGAAAAATCTTTTAATGATATGAAACAGGATTTAGTAGATATTCTTCCCAAAGGCATACAATTTATTGTAACAAATGACAAAAATATGCACCCAGGATATTCAGCTGACATTATTTTAAATGATAAAAAAATTGGATATATAGGGAAAACAAACCCTAAAATAATTAACAATTCAATTTTAATTGCTGAGTGAATAATAAATCATGATATTAAAAAAATAAAATACAATACTTATTCACAAGAACCATTAAAAAATAGAGATATAACCTTTAATTTAAAAAATAATGATAATATTTCGGATAAAATTAATGATTTAGATTATTATGATATAAAAATTATTGATAGATTTATAACAAATAATGAAAGAAAAATTACTGTAAGACTATTTGGAAAAAATGAAAAAATTAAAAAAATTGATAAAACTTTTAATTAATATACAAAAATAAAAAACTAGAATCAATTCTAGTTTTTATAATAATTAAACTAATTTTACGAATTTTTTAGAATCTAATTCATTTTCTAAATCTCTTAATAAACTATCATGATTTGCATATCAGTATACAGTTTTATAAACATGTCCTTGATAATATACCATTCCACCAGCTGTTAGAGTTGATGGAGATTTTGGTAATGTATCCACAGAATGCACATTTGAATAATAAATTCCTGGATATGCCTTTTCCTCAGTATTTTTAAATGATTTTATAATTTTATCTATTTCATCAATAATTTTAGGAGTATCACTGCCGTATCCGCCCACTTCACTATACAATTCTTTTCCAACAATTTTTAATCCTAATATATTGGCCTTTAATTCTTTAAGATCTTCTATAGTTTTATTAGACTCTGAATTGTCTTCTGTAATTGAATAGTGATTATAAATGCTATCAGTAATTAATTTTTCTTTATTTGGAATTACTAATGGATCTCTTTCATTATTTTCTTTAAAGACTTCATTATATTTGTTGTAAATGTCATACACTTCATTAGCATCTAATTTTGAAACTCCTACACCCCCATGAATTCTAAAATTTGAATCATCATTATTTATACTTCAATATGATAACATTCCTACTTTATTTTTAACTGCAAAATCATAAATAGTTTCTAAATCACTTCTACTTGGAACTTCTCATGGTTTAGTATCTGTTGCTATGTCAATTGTAGTACCAATCATTTGATATGCTTTTTCATCAGAAAGATCAATGCCAATTTTTGAATAATCATTTTGAATTGAATTTTTAAGACCGCCTAATGCACTTATAACAGCATCATCTAACGGTGATGCATTACCTTTATTACCCGCACCCATTTGCATCATCATAGTCATTCCGTTTAGTGTATCTATTCTAACTCCAGCATCGACAAAAATTTGTAATGCATTTGATCCTTCATTACTTAATCCTCAAGAATCAGATGGTAAAGTAAGTGTGAAATCAATATGTGGCATATCGATAATATCTTGATCTCTTTCTGATTCTGGTTTTTTCATTTCCATTTTGTAATCATATTCTATTTTTGCTTGTACAATTGACATTGCAATTGCAGCAGATTGAACATCACTTTTATAAGCTAGTTTATCACCTTCTATGTCAAAATCTATTCTTTTAAGTTTTAGCCCTCTAACTATTCCTTCTATTTGTCTTGCAAATAATATAGGATCAGCTCCAGTTCAAGGATAATGTCCTGCAGCACCCCCTATTGAAACTACTACATCATTGCCATTTTTTCTAATATTATTTATTAACGGAACATATGCATTCTTTCGCATATTACCACTTCATGTTGGACCACTTTCTGTTTCTCCTGATAAAAAACCAATGGTTAATAATTCATATTTTTTTAATTTAGCTATAAATGCAGGATTAGCATAATTTTTTACTCTTTCACCTTTATAGAAAGTGTCAAAAGCTTCTCCCATTGCTGGATCTATAAATGGATTATAAAAGTTTCTTCTCCATTTATAATTGCTTTTAACGACACCATCTAATTTTTCCATTTTAGTAGGAGCGGTTTTATGCTTGTTTGCTCCTACTATGTTTGATTTTACATTTACATATGAATCTTCAATTTTGTATGAATTACCTCAATCCATTTTATCCATAACTCTAAAAATATCTTTTAGTTTAAGACTTTTGTTAAATAATTTACCAGAATACTGTGCACTTGTAAATCCTCCAGAATTCTCAATCGATCTTGAAGGAATATTTTCATTACCTATTGCCGTAACATGATATTTATGTCCTGTTATAAATTTGTCATTCCCATCAAGTACGATTACAAAAACAATGTCATTATCTTTAATTCCTGGATTGCTTAAATCAGTTATTTCGCCTCTTGAAGAAAAATATTTAACTTGCACATCACTTGGCAATCCTTCTGTTTTAATTGGCATTAATGATGTTCTATTATTACTTTTATTTAAAAGTAAAATTCTTGGAAAAACATATTCATTTTTACCATCAGATTTTAAAGGTATTGAATATGAAGCCATTGCAGCATCAATAACTTTCTTCTTAGCTTCAGCTACATCAATATCCACAATTTTTACACCATCATCTGTCTTGTCAGAGTCGCCTCCAGAACTACTTCCGCCACCAGAGTCTCCTCCACTTTGGCTTCCGCCACCAGAATCTCCTCCGCTTTGACTTCCGCCACCAGAATCTCCTCCAGAACTGCTT
>JABSQU010000031.1 GCA_013215685.1 Mycoplasmatales bacterium
CATCAAAAAGAAACGTTTTGCATACTTACGCAATCGTACCATAAAACTAAAAGTATTTGAACTTCAAGGATTAGAAAAATATTAGGATTAGAAAAATATTAATGAAAAAATGACATCAAAGAAAAAATGCCAATTACTTTGAATTGCATACTATTCAAATAATTATTTGGAATATTTATTATGAAGACTTTCTACTTGTAATTTCACGTAGCCAACATAATAATTTAAAGTATTAGTTATGTTGTTAAGTTGGCTATCGATGGTAATAAAGGAGACATTTAGAGTCATTGCATCCTTTGCAGTAGATATCAACATATTTCATGTGGGTAATTTTGTTTTGTAAGGTTTGTGATACTCAGTTAATTTATCTATCATTTTATTAATTGCTTTTATGTCTTCTTGGTCTGTTGGTTTTAAAGCAAGAACATCATTAATTGATTTCATTGTTTCTGAATAAATTTTATCTGCTTTTTTAATTCTTGATGCTACATTATCATGCGTTTTTGTCTTAAGGTGTGATAAATCTCCTCTTGATTGCAATTTGCTAAGGATTGCTTCTGCTTTTTGCTTAATTCCATTTGTTCCTCAATCAAAAGACATTTTTAAGCCTCCAAATTGATTTTCAATGAAAGAAATATACATCTTAAGTGTAGGAACATCTCCAGCGTGCATAATTAGGCTTTCTCATGATAATTTCTTTTCTTTAAATGGCGCATAAAATTGCTTAACTTTTTTGTATAAACTCATAACGTCTGAATAAACTTTTTGATCAGGATGTTCATTTAAAATTTTATTAAATGGAACAAGAATATCCATAAATTTATTAAGAATTTCCTTTTCTCTTTCATTAATTTGATTTAATGAATCTTTTTTTAATTTATTCAATTCATCATTTTGATTTAAAGATGCTGAATAAAGTTTTGCGCTATTAACTTTTGATGATAATTTTTCTACATTATTTTTAATAGTTTTATTGTCTTGGTTGCTGCTAATTAAAGCTGTAGCTGATGCAGCTCCAATTACCAATACAGTAGAAACTCCAATAAGAGAAAAAACTTTCTTTTTAGTTTTCATATACTCTCCTATGTTGAATTTATATTTTGCCCATATAAATTAAAATTCATGGCTTTTTTGCCTAATTTTATTTATGTAGGCATTAAAATTATAGCAACTATAAAATGGCTAAAATGCTTTCTAGATCAATAACTTGTTGTACAAGATTTTAAGGCGTTTCGTTTAAGAATTATAAGATAAAAATCTTAATTAATAATTAAAAAAAATGTTTCAAATTGTCCTAACTTCATATGGAATTAATTAAAAAAATGCAATAATTATCAAATATTTCAATAAAACATATTTATTTATCAAAATTTGTTATTTATTTTTTAAAGTTGTAAATACATGAAAAAATTTTTAAATAATTTGAAAAACAAGAAAACAATATCTTGTCAGACATGTTTACAACAATTGATTTTTTGGCTCTATTTGAAAATACGCATATATACCAATATTTTTATAATTATTCTTTTTCAATCATTTCAAAGTTGAATTGAATTTGGATTTTGGAATAATAATGAATATTCTGTTGCTAAAATCGGAATAATTATCCAATTGTTTTTTAAGTCTAAAAAAAGAATCGCCTTCAGCTTTTATTTCATATGTAATAATAATTTTATTTCGTTTCTCAACGATATCGGCTCTTACGGAACCATATTTAAGTTCATAAGTATAGTTACTTATATTTTGTTCCTTAATAAATGCTTCTCTGACTTCCAAATGTCTCATAAATAAATTATTAAAATATCTTAAAAAATATTTTGATTTCTTTATTTTTAAATTAAACATTTTTAAACAAAAAATAAAAGCATATATGTGCACATTGTATCAAAAAAATAAGTGTGTATATATGTTTTATATTTTTTAGAAATAATGTTAACAATATCATTAATATAATTTTAATATGATGGATTTTGTAAACTATGTTCTATACCCGATTTTAGCTTCACTAATTTCAGCATCATTTATTTTCCTTGCGGGTTGGTCTTTTTTTAGAAGAAATAATAAATTTAATCAAATTGATAAAACAAATTTTAAAAAGGATATAGAAGATCTAATTGGTAGAGATAAAGTTGCAAATTCCATTTATAAAACAATAATTAATTTAAATAAAAAAAATCACTCAAGATTTTCAATTGAAGGAAAATATGGATATGGAAAAACATTTATTTCTAATTTAATTCAGGAAAAAATTGAAAAAGATAATAACATAATTATTTCTTTTGCCGCATGAGAAAAAGATGAATATTACAGCCCTGTTGAAAGATTATTAATAAGCATTTACAATGAGGAAAGCAAGTTATTAGAAAAAAAAGATAAAAAAGACATAAAGCAGTTACTGAAAAAAGATTCTAGACTTTCTAGATTGCCATTTGAAACATATATAAAAAAATATGATATTTTAAAAAGCCTAGATAAAAAAATGACTAAGAAATTAAATGGAAAAAAAGTATTTTTAATTATTGATGAATTAGATAGAGCCACAAATAACGATAGCATAGAACTATTAGAAATAACAAATCAAATATTTGGCACTAATAATGACATAATAACTATATATTTATATAATTTTGAACAATTAAAAAAAATAATTGAACATAATACTGGCATTAATGATGAAAAATACATAAATAAATTCATAGATTTTAGATTTAACTTAAGAAATAATTCATATGAATATTTAATAAAAATGCTTGATTCAAAATACCGCGATATTATTGAACAATCTAAGAAATCAATTAAATGTTCTCTTAGAGAAGTTGATTTGTTTGTTAAAAGGATTGAATATTATAAAACTAAAATTAAGAATGATGATTTTCTTATAGATTGAATAATATTAGAAGATTATATAAGAAATATTTTAAATGACAATGAAAATTTACACATCCAATTAAAAGAATATCTAAAAATACTGCAAAAAGATGCGTTCGACAAATTTGAGTTAGTGGATCTTAATCTTCTTGATTGTTTTAATATATTGGAATCTAAAAGTTGAAATAAAAATTTATATAATTTAGTAATTGAAGAATTTCATAATTCCGATGTTAAGATTAAAATATCTTTTTTGATAAAAGAAATAGATTTATCTGGACTTAGAAAACAAATTGCGGTTTCAAATTTAAACTGAGTTATAAAAAATATATTAAAATGTGATTTAAAAATTGGTAATTATAAAGTTAGTTATAAGGGCAATGTTTCAGAATATAGAAAAATCATATTAAGTGAATCGGAAATAAATATATGAAAGAATTTTCATTATAACAATACAGATGAAATAATAGACGATTTAAAAAATGGCATATGAAATGATAGAAAAATATCAGAAGACTATAAAACTTTCCATGAGTTTGTGAAGAAAATTCGTTAGTATTGCAATTTTTTGTTACTTATTTTTATTAAACAATTTAAATAATCCTAATGTACATATAACTTGAAGATAATATGAAAATCCTACTAATTTTTTAGGATTTTCTTTTGTTAAATTAGTCAGTCATAATCCTTGTTTATATAAAATATATCCGACTATTCCCCTTAAATATCATGTTGTTTGACTGATAATTCAAGCAACTCAGAAATGAGAGGGTTTCCATGTAAAAAACACTAAAACAGTAAGACCGGTGTAAATTACTCAGAGAAAAACTGTATCAAAAATTATTGTAGCTTTTGATTGTCCTCCTGCTGCTAAAATTTGATATGATAATCACCCTATGCCAAAAGCTGGCATTACAGCTACATATAAAAGTAAATCTCAAAATGCTTCATTTTTAGTCTCTTCTGAAGCATTAGCAAATAATTCAACTTCTCAAATTGCTAATGCAGATATTAATGCACTTAGTGATAAAGTAACTATCATTGATATTTTCATAACCTTTTTACCATTTTCTTTTGCTACATCAAAATTATCATTACCAAGTTCTCTTGATATAAAGAAATATATAGCTGGACCAAAGCCTGTAATACCGGTAAAAAGAAGTGACGTAAAAGGTGAAAGAATTCCCATTATGGCTCCTGGTTTATAAATCGTGTCATCGTATGCTCTGGACATTAATATTGTTGTTAATAAAATTGCTACTGAGTATGAAAGTGTCATAATAATATTTGGTCAATTTTTAAATGCCTTTCTTAGTAAAGAAATATTTAGTTTGAAGAAATTTATTAGATTAAAATAAAGCTCACTTAATTTAATGATATAGATATAGAGACCATAAAAAATTATTAAAGCAAATTGAACAGCTATAGTAGCATACGCAAGTCCTTCAACACCCATATCTGCTTGATAAATTAATGTTAAATCTAATAGAGCATTTATTGCTATCGCAATGATTGTTCCAAACAATGTAATAACAGTTTTACCGAGAGTGTTTAATGATGTTGATAAAGCCATTGAAAAAGCAATAAGAATTAAAACAACTCCATATAATCTTACGTATAAAAATCCTTCTTCAATTAATTTTTGATCATTAGTGAAAATATTTAGTAGTTCTTTGGGAATTATAAACATTAACATAGATGAGATAGCCATTATACCAAGGCCAAAAATTAATTTTAGTCTATATAGTTTGTTAATACTTATTTTGTCATTTTTTCCATTATATTGTCCCATTAAAATATCGAAGATTCCATAAACGCCAATGCTAGCCATCATAAATACCATTGTAATATAAGAAGTAAAGGAAACAACACTAATAGCATTATCTCCTAAAATCCCTGAGGCAAAGTTATCAATGAAGGGAACCAAGGTTCCCAGTATTCCCGAAAGAATAGCTGGCAAAGACTTCTTAATAATAGCTTTATAAGTTCCCTTTTTATTTTGCATACTCATATTATATATTACTAATTAGGAATACGAAATATAAATTAGTGAATTTAAAAATAACTATTATATAGTTATCTTTAATATATTCATTTTTAAGCGATTGCAATTCTTGCTTTTTTGACTGTGCTTTTTAATATTTCTGCTGATTTATTAAATTGATTCATTTCATTCTGATTCATAGAAATTTCTAATATTTCTTCAATACCATTAATTCCTATAACAGCCGGAACTCCAATATAAATGTTCGAATGCCCATATTGACCAGTCAACTTAGCTCCGCAAGCATAAATAGCTCTTGTGTTTTTTAAAACTGCTTGAACAAGTTCGCATAAATCCGATCCGATTCCATAAAATGTCGCTCGTTTTCTATTGATGATTTCATAAGCCTTTTTTCAAACATTTTCATGAATTTTTAATAATTCATTATTATTCAATCTTCCATTTTTGACATAATCCATTAGCGGTTTACAACTAACAGATGCTGATGAAAATACAGATACAGATGAATCTCCATGTTCACCCATTACAAATGCTTGAATAGATTTTGGAGCAACATTGATTTTTTGAGAAAGAGATTCTCTTAATCTAGCGGTATCTAATGATGTTCCTGACCCAATTACTTTTTGCGGTAAAAAGCCAGTTACTTCTTGATAAATTTGTGTCATGATATCAACTGGATTTGAAGCAACAATTGTAATTCCATCAAAACCAGACTTTTTAACATCTTCAGCAATTTTGGACATAATTCTTGCATTATCAAAAACCATATCAATTCTTGTTTCACCAGGTTTTTGAGGCCTTCCTGCAGTTATTACAATAATGTCAACATCTTTTAAATTTTTATAATCTTCAATATATATTTTATAAGGTAAAAAATTTGTTGGATTAGCATCTTCTAAATCTAATTTATTACCAATTGCACCATCTAAGTTAATATCTATAACTCCATATTCATCGGCTACTCCTCTATTCATTGCTGAATAAAGAAATGATGTTCCAACTGATCCTGAACCAATTAAAACTATTTTTCTTTTTTGGATTTTACTCATATTTGTCTCCTTATTTTAATTAAGTTAAACATCTTAAAATTACTAAATTTGATAAACATTACCTTTTCTCTAACATTAAGACAGCTTTTCTTGCAGCTTCTCAAATAATTTCTGAAACTGTTGGATGAGGGTGAATTGTATTTGCAATTTCATAAACAGTCATTTCAGAATCTATTGAAATTGTTAATTCAGTTATCATATCAGTTGAATGTTTACCAACTAGGTGAGCGCCAATTATTTCTCCAAATTCTTTTCCAACTATAAGTTTAATAAATCCTCTTTTATCTCCATCAGCTAATGCTTTACCAATTGTAGACATACTTCCTTTAATAACAAAATAATCAAGTTTTTGCTCTTTTGCTTCTCTTTCAGTAAGTCCTACTGCCGCAACTTCAGGATGAGTATAAATACATGCCGGAATTGTATTGGCATTTATAGGTGAAGTTGGTAGTCCGATAATGTGATTAGCAGCAATAATTGCATGTTTATAAGCAACATGAGCTAACATCGCTTGCCCAGTAACGTCACCAATGGCATAAACACCTTCTACGTTGGTTCTATTTTTATAATCTACCTGTATATTTTTGCGTTCTCCAATTTTAATTCCGGTGTTTTCAATCCCTTTTATCAGTAAAGGTTTTCTCCCTACAGATTGAAGAACAATATCTGATTTTAATTTGATTTCTTTACCATCTTTTTCATAGAAAATTGTTTTTCTTGAATATTTTTTAACTTTTGCTGAAGTAACAACATCTATCCCTGCGATATTTAATTCTTTTGATATTTCTTTAATTACATCTTCGTCTAGAATGTGCAAAATTTTATCTAAATCTTGAACAATAGTGACTTTAACGCCGCTAGCTGAAAATACTTGAGCAAATTCTGTTCCTATAACACCTCCACCAATTATTGTCATTGTTTTTGGTAATTTATTAAGATTAATTGCTTCTTTTGAAGTTATAACTTGACCTTTTTTATAACCTTCTTCAAACCCTTCAAGTGGTAATCTATTGGCAACTGATCCAGTTGCTAAAATAATATTTTTACCTCGATATACTTTGTTATTTATTTCAATTTCGTGTGAACCTACCATTTTTGCTTCACCCATCATTGTCATTGCATTATTAGCTTTCATTAAAAATCTAACTCCATCAGTAAGTTTTTTTACAACTTCTAATTTTCTTTTTTGCATTGAAACTCAGTCAGGTTTTAAATCATGAATATTTCCCTTAATTCCATATTTTTCTAATTGTTTTGCATATTCATAAACTTCAATAGATTTAATTAATGTTTTCGTTGGAATACAACCAACATTTAAACAAACTCCACCTCAAAATTCTTTTTCAACAATTAGTGTTGATTTTTTATGTTTAGCAACTTCCTCGGCTGCTAAATATCCCCCAGGACCAGAACCAATAATAATAACATCAAATTCTTGTTCTATTTTTCCTTGGTATTTTTTGCCTTTTTCTCCTACATAAGGTTTATAAGTATCAGTGTCAGTTTTTAATTGATTATCAAGATTAACTTCTTCTTTTTTAGCGCTTCCCATTATTGAATCAAAGGAAAATTCTTCATTAGAAACTTTAATAGACCCAACTACACTAGCTGCTTCTTCATTTTTATTGTCGTTTTCATTTTCATGGCTTGTTTTCTCTTGTGGCGCATCTGTTTCAAAATGGAAAGTGTCGTCTCCGACATGAACTGTCTCGCTTGTTTTAATTAAAATTTTTGTAATTTTACCTGAAACTGGTGAAGGAATATCAGAAGCCATTTTATCTGTTTCAACAGAAAATAATGAATCACCTTCTTGAACTTCATCACCAACTTTTACATAAATTTCGCCAACAATTCCTTCATGTAAGCCTTCCCCTATATCTGCGAATTTAAATTTATACATATTTTTTACCTTTCTTTAATATGACGCTAATAATATAGCGGGATTTTCCAATAATATTCTTGTTTCATAAGCAAATCTTCCAATGTTTGCTCCATCAATTCATTGATGGTCTCCTGCAGTTGTTAAGAATAAAACTTTTCCAGGAGATACTTTTTCATTTTTATAATATAGCTTATCTTTAATTGCTCCTACACCAGAAATTGCAATGTTTGGATAATTTATTACAGGAACTCCAAATAATGCATCTGCTGTTCCATAATTAGTAATAGTGTATGTTGATCCTTTTAGTTCGGCAGGACTTATTGTTCCGTCTTTACACTCTTTAGCAAGTCTAGAAATTTCACTAGCAATTTCGATTAAAGAAAGCTGATCGGCTTTTTTTATTACCGGAACATATAATCCTTTTTCAGTATCAACTGCAATACCAATATTAATATCTTTTTGATAAATCATTTCATCGGTTTTTGGATCATGTTTTGCATTAAAAATCGGATATTTTTTTATAGATTTAATTATTGCTATAACAATGAATGGCAAGAAAGTAAGTTTTACTCCAGTATCGGCCAAAATTTTATCTTTTATTTTTGCTCTATAATCTCATAATTTGGTTGCATCTATTTCATTTACTAAATTAACGTAGGCAACATTGTCTCATGATGTTTTTAAAGCTCTTGCTATTCCTTTTCTAAGTGGAGAATGTTTAACTCTCTTATCTTCCATTGGTGATAATCTTCTAAATGTAGTTTGATGATCATTTTTAATATCTTTTTGAGGCTCCTTTAAAGAAGAATTATTTTTAAAATTCATTACATCTTGTTTTAAAATCCTTCCTCTTGGTCCTGTACCAATGATTTGTTTTATATCTAAATTGTTTTTAGCTGCCAATGCTCTAGCAACAGGCGTTGATAATACTTTTTTCATTTTCTTTCCTTTCTCTATGATTTAAAAGACATTACATCTTTAATTTTTGTTTGAATTTTATAAGCATCAATTGAATGATATCCTTCACCTGTAGCTAGAGGAACTGTTATATCATGTCCTGTTAATCTTGCAATAGGAGCTTCTAAATACTCAAAAGCCTTTTCATTAATTCTTGCAATAATTTCTGAAGAAACAGAGAATGATTTTACTGCTTCATGAACAATTAATAATCTTCCTGTTTTTTTAACAGATTCAACAATTGTATTTGTATCGATTGGAGAAATTGTTCTTAAATCTATTAATTCAACTTCTATTTCAGGATTAGTTTTAGCTAATTCTCCCATTGCTTTTATAGCATCATGTACTTGCGCTCCATAAGTTACTAATGTAATTGAACTTCCATTCCTTAAAATATTTGCTTTTCCCAAAGGAATTTCATAATGACCTTCTGGCACTTCTTGTTTAAATGAACGATAGATTTTTTTAGACTCTAAAAAAACCACTGGGTCATTTTCTTTAATAGAAGCTAGCATAAGACCTTTCATATCATATGGATTAGAAGGCATAACTACTTTTACTCCTGGAACATGTGCAAAAATAGCTTCAAAAGATTCAGAGTGATGTTCAAGTGCTCTAACACCTCCACCCATTGGCATACGCACTATTAATGGACAGGTGAATCTACTTCTTGATCTATTTCTGACTCTTGCAGCATGAGTAAATAGTTGTTGAAATCCTGCATATGAAAATCCTTGAAATTGCATTTCAACAATTGGCCTCATTCCGGCAATAGCTAAACCAACGCCAGTTCCAACAATAGTAGCTTCTGATATAGGAGAATCAAAAACTCTTTCCACACCAAATTTTTCTTGAAGCCCTTGAGTAGCTCTAAAAACTCCTCCTTCAAAACCAGCATCTTCTCCGAAGATAACAATTCTTGGATCACTTTCCATAGCTACTACAAGAGCATTATTTAATGCTTCAATATTATTTAATTTAGCCATTATTTGCCTCCTTCATTGATTCAAATTTAAGAACATATTCTTTTTGCTCTTTTAATTCTTCCGGCATATTTTCAAATGTATGATCAAAAATATCATCAATTGAAGAGCTATTTAATTTAAGAGATTCTTGATAAGCATTTTTAACTTCTTCTAACTTATCACTTCAAAGTTTTTTGTCTTTCTTTTCGTCTCAAATTTTTAAAGAAATTAAATAATTTTTTGCTCTTTTCATTGGTTCTCATTTTTCATTTTCTTTTTCAACTTCTTCAGTTCTATAAACTCTTGGATTATCAGAAGTTGTATGAGGACCTTGTCTTCAAGTTATAAATTCAACCAAAATAGGCCCATTATCATTCCTTACATAATCTGTTGCTTCTTTAATAATTTCAGCCGAAGCTAATAAATCATTTCCATCAACTCTAATAGCAGGAATTCCAACTGCTGCGGCTTTAGCAGCTAATGTTTTTGCATTAGTTTGCATTTTTGTTGGTGTTGAAATAGCTCACTGGTTGTTATTAATACAAAAAACAACTGGTCAGCTATGAACAGAAGCAAAATTCATCGCTTCATAAAATTCTCCTTCTGAAGTTCCTCCATCTCCTATGAAAGTCATTGCAATTGCTTTTTTCTTTTGTTGTTTTAAAGCAAAAGCTACTCCTGCAGCGTGAGAATATTGAGTTGCAATTACAATATTAACTGGAAAGACATTTACATCTTCAGGTATTATGTTTCCCTTTTCATTACCATTTCAATATAAAAATTGGTTTATTAATGGAACGCCCTTCATTAGCATGGCAGCATTATTACGAAAAGAAGGTAATAATCAATCTTCTTTTTTAAGGCTTAGTGCCGCTGCAACTTGCAGTGCCTCTTCTCCAAAATTAGGGGCAAATGTTAGCATCCTACCTTGTCTTTGTAACTGTGTCATATAAGTGTCTTGTTGCCTAGAAAGCACCATGTATTCATATGCTTTTAGAAGCATTTTATTAGTCGTTATAATTTTTTGCTTCGGATTAATTAATTTTCCATCAATATCCAAAAATCTATGGAAATCATTTTTGTCAATCCATATTTTATCTTTATCTATATACTTATATTTCATTTTTCTCCTTATATATTTAAATATCTTTAAACTACTTTTTAAAGAAAATAATTATTTTAAAATTCAATTTTAATTAGACTTAAAATAAAGTTATTTTTATGTGACAGCAATTTGTGTCTTATTAATTATAATTCTAGCCAAATCAAAGCTGGTTATTCTGCAAATATTCTAATATTAGTCAGTATTTTTAATATTCAAAATTCATCTAGATTTTAAAAAAGAGCTTTTAC
>JABSQU010000032.1 GCA_013215685.1 Mycoplasmatales bacterium
TAGAGTCAAGTTTAGAATTTATTAATTCCCATTATTCATCAATCGATTATTAGAATAATTTAAAGCATCACTTAATATGAATTATTTTAATTTGATAAAATTCAAATTTAAAAATATTTTTATGATTTTATATAAGTATTTTTTAATTGTGCTCATATTTTTTATACTCATTAACAATATTAGTATACATATGTTTTTTTAAATAATCAATAATCAAATAATATTGAAATTTATAATTAAATTGCTATAAAAGTAAATTTATTTGTTTTAAAATTTCAAATATTATGGCACGAATAAAAGGGGACAAAATATGTCAATAAAAATAGTAGGAATAAGAAGTAATGGTCCTTCTCCGGAAAATATTACTCATTTTCAAACTGATGATGGAAAAATTTTCACAAGACTAGCAATGTATGAAAAAGTCAATGCTGGTGGAGATTTTTTATTAGGAATAGAGCCATTTCTAAAAATAAATTCTGAAATTTCATCAGTTGGAACAAAATATATAAAATCAGAGGATGATCTTACAGATAATGACAATATTATGAAATTAAAAAGATTTTAATAAAAATAGGACGTGTCCTATTTTTATTATTCGATTTAAAAATCTTGAAAATATTTAAATAATATTAAGTATTATGATTGTTTTCTTTTTTCGTTAATTCCAATCCTCTTTTCATTTGTAATTTAAATATGATTGGTAAATAGTTCAAAACTAAATATATTGGTGCTATGTATAAAAAAGGAATGGTGATTCATAAATACTTTAATCCTGCTTTATTGAAATTTTTTCTCAATAGTCCTCTATCAATACTTGTCATTGTTTGACCAAATTGATACATATATATTCCAAAACCAATAATCGGGATATATCAATATCATTTATTTGTTTTCTGGAATTTTGACATTTTTTTCATGTCATCTTCGACAACTTCTTTTTTATATTTTTCAAAATCAAAATTTCCCCCTTTAAAATTTTGACCTTTTAATTCTTCTATAATTTCTTTTTTTATTTCTTCTTTAATTTTTTGTCTCTCATTTATATTCATATAATTATATTATATGAAAAAATGAAAATAATTTTAAAATTAAAAATAATTTATTACTTATAAACTTGACAGCCATTTTTTTTTACTTATAAATTAATATTCGTGTAAATTTAAGTACTATAATTTTATTGATGAAAGGAAAGAAAATGAAAAAAGTAACAAAAATTATCACAGGTGTTTCAACATTATCACTAATTGTTGCTGTGCCAGTAGTAAGCACACAAATTCAAGCTCAAAAAAGAGATGTTAAAATTCAAAATATAAACCATGATTATGTTGGTCCCTATAAAAATTATCAACCAGCGGAAAATAGAATTCATCTTTGATATTACGACATTTATGGTAAAGAAGGTGAAAAATGAGATAATGAGTCTAATGTAATTACAGATCTTAGAAATTTCCACTTTTTTGTACCGTCAAAAGACCACAAAGTAATAGCAAAAATTGGTGTAAAAACAAAAGGAGATTTGAATAATTTATCTTTATCACATTTAGAAATAGAAGTTTATACAAAAGAAGCTAAAAAACAAAAAGTAACAAACATGTGATTTACAAATGTAGTTAATCAAAATCTAAAACATTTAACAGGAATTAATAAAGAAATTTATATTGATATTGAATCTGTCATGGATTATTAAAAAAATATTCAAAACCGATCAGATGGTTTTGAATATTTTAATTTAAATTTTGAGATTGATTTCATTTTTATTATTAAAATTAATTTTCCTTTGTAAAATCCATATAAGTCAAAATAAATGCGTTGCCGAAAAACCGACAATAGAATAAGTAAGCATTCTTCATTCTCAGAATGACAAGAAAGCTAAATTACTAGGTAATGGTAATGTGAAAGCCGATGATTTACCTAAAAAGAAGAAATTTACTGAATAGTCATCAAAAATTCAATCCACAATAAAAGCTATTAATGCAAAGAAGAATAATCCTATTGAAGAAATAAGTAATTCTTTATATTTCATTTTCCAACTCAAAACTGTTCAAAGTATCATCGGTGCAATAAAGCCAAAAATATGCGCCAAGAAATAATCTCATCAAAAATAATTGTCCACCCCTACAGAACGATTAAATCATTTTTTAGTTACTTGATCTTGAATAGGCCCCATGTTTATTAATGTTAAACCAAAAATAGCACCTATAATGGACCATAAAGCAATATATTTAATTAGATTATATTTACCAATAGTTAATAAGATCGCATAGATAAAAATACTTAGACGACAAAGGTGATATGGAAATCATTCTCACTTAAAAGGATAATCTTGAGTGATAACTAAAATTCTATTTAAAATGGTGAAAATTAAAGCAACAATACCTATAACTCTTAAAAGATACATTCTTTTTTTAAAATAATTTTTGATTTGATGTTTAAAAATAAAAATAAACATTGCCATAATAAGGGCAAAAACAATAGCAATTACATGAGCCGCTCCTCAAGCGTGTCATTCTAAGTTATTCCCTTGTACTGAAAAAAATCCTTTTTCCCTAGGAATATTTGAATTTTTATCATCAACTAACATACTCATATAATTAATTTTATATTAAAATTACTTATATTTTTTTAGATCTTTATATCTTTTTACAATTCTATCGTTTTCTACAAATCTTGATTGATGTTGTTTTTTATTAAACGTCTTCTCAGCTTCTTCAAGTGAAATTAAAGTTTTTTCACCTAATTTACTATTAAGAACATCGATAATTTTTGAAGTTTTTGTTTTTTCATTTTTTATATCAAAAATAGATGTTTGATATGAATTATTAAAAATGTTTTCAAGTTTAGTCATTCTTACGCTTGCAAATTTAACTCCTTTACCGTCTCATATTTCATCAAATAAATATGTAGCTTCTTTAAAAATTTCATCAAAGGTTTTAATAGGCCTAATTAATGTCTCTTGTTTCCTAACAACACTTTTGCCTGTATTATTTATTCCTTTAATAGATACTGAGATAACACTACCGGACAAATTTCTATTATTCATTCTAATTGCAACCATATTAGAAAGATGACTAATTATTTCTAATATTTCCTTTCTCTTATATCTATCTTTATCCATAAAAGTCATTGAATTTCCTATTCCTTTTAAGTCATTCATTGATGAATCAATCGTATCAGAACCTTTTTCATTAACATTCTTAATTAATTCTTTACCAACAACTCCTAAAAGATCTATGACTTTTGATTCGTCAGCATTAATTAATTGCTCAATATTTTCAATTCCTATTGATTTTAATTTATCATTTGTAGGACCGCCCACTCCATGGATTTTATTTGTTGGTCACTTACCAAATTTTTCTTTAAAATCTCCTGGTTTTGTAATAGTTATTCCGAAAGGTTTATTGATTTGAGTTGACATTTTTGCAACGAATTTATTATTACTAATTCCTATAGAAATTGGTAATTTTAACTCTTGCATAACGATTTTTTGAATATATTTAGCCATTTTAAATGGAGTTTCTCATTTTTGATAAATATCAGTTACATCTAAATAACATTCATCAATTGAAGCAACTTGAATTTTTTGAGTGATTTTATTTGATAAAAGTTCAAATAATTTAGTAGATAAAACTGTGTATAAGGCAAAATTAGGCTTAATTGCTATAAGGTTTGGAAGAATTTTTTTAGCTTCATAAAAAGGCATGGGTACTTTGACGCCTCTTTTTTTTGCTTCATAAGAAGATGCTGTAATAATTGATCTTTTTAATCCATCTGTTATTACTACTGGTTTACCTATTAGTTCTGGTTGAATAGTTCTTTGAGCAGATACAAAGTATGAATCTAAATCTAAATGTAAAATAACTTTCATAAACATATTATAATAGTAATATGGAAAGAGAAGAAATAATAAAAATACTTAAAGAAAAAAAAGTGAAAATCACAAATAATAGAATTGCTGTTTTGAACTGCTTAGCAGATGAAACGCATTTTCACACAGTTTCTCAAATAGTTGAACACTTAAGAGATATTAATATAAAAAGTGTCTATAATGCTGTAAAAAAACTAACTTCAGAAGGAATCGTTGATACTTATTCATTTGAAGGAGTTTCAAAATATGCAATTAATGATAATTATAAAAATGAACATAATGTAATTCACGTTGTTAATGAAAAACTTGACGTAACACATATAGATGTAGCCCCTAGAATTTTCAAAGCAATTGAAAGAGAAATTAAGAAAAATGGCTACCAAACAAAAAATATTAATATTTTTGTGAATATAAAAAAAACTACGAAGTAGTTTTTTTATTCTAAGTGAATATATTTAGTGTTGAAAGTGCTTCAAGTGGATTTAATACTGCTTTTAAATCAAGTAAAAAATCTTTTTTTATTGAAGCTAAAGCTTTGTCTCTTGTCTTTAGGTCGGAGATTTTTACTAAATTAGCAGTAAATGGCCTCCTATTTTGACTTATATTAATTGATAAAAGTAATAGTTTTTTGTCAATTAATGATCTTAATTCAAAAGATTTTAATTTTTTTTGTTCTTTTAGTTTAAGTAAATTTTCTTGAGCATATGGTGTCAACATCATTCTCAAAGCAATTTTATCTTCAAAAGAAGGAGAAAATTCTTTATTAAATTTTTTACTTTCTAACAAATCTCCCGTTCCTCTAAATACTGTATTATCTTTTAAAGATAGTTTTTTAGAAGTAAATTTCTTGTCAGCTCCATCAACGATTGTATACAAAATTCTTTTGTAATAAGTCTGAGTACTTTTACCATTACTTCTTGTTCACATTCAATTAGCCACAAATGAGACTAAACTTTTTTCCTCTTCTAAAAAAACTTGATTTCCTTTTCCTCACTCTATAATTTTTGCATCTCGAGGAACCCCTAATCCTCTATTTTTATTTGCAATTTCTTTAAGAGCAATTTTACTATTTTCTAATTTAATTACGTCATCGTATGATTTTATATATTCAGCATATGATTCTAATCATATTTTATTTTTATTTGGAATTAAATTTTGAACTATATTTCTTCTTTTTTTGTTAAATGAACTAAATAAAAAAACAAAAATGAAAAGACTTAAAGTTACAAATAATCAAAATAAAAATGTTGCTCATCCTGAAAGTCAAAATTTTTCTGAATTATTTGGTTCTTTATATTTTAATTTTGAAAAATTTTTGTCTGCTATCTCCCTTGCTTTTTTCTCATTAAACTTTATTTCTCATGATATTTTATTCATAGAAGAATTATAATATTTTTATATATAAAAATAAAAAATAAATTTTATTGATTATAATTATTAATTATTATAACTTTCGAGGTATATATTTTTCTTGAAAAAGAAACTGAAAAGAAAATTAAAGAAAAAACTATTAGATAGAAAATAATTGAAGGAATAGGGAAAGGAATGCCACTTTTCCCCATTATTTCGTAATCAGAGGCATGAATTATTTTACCGCCTAATTTAAAAGACGTTTTTCTATAAGAAGGTTCTAATAATGCTGTCGATCAAACTGCATATTTAGTTTTACCAGTTACTTTGTAAGCTACTCCAGAAGTCAATAAAACTCAAGCTATAAATAAAAATGCAATTCCATATATAAAGTAATAATCTTTTTTATCATATTTATTAATAAATAAACCAATCAATCCTGCTATAAATAAAGTTAAATGTTTAATGTATGAAATAACACCGGTTGAAATATTTTCATCGGTAAATGGCGGGTGGCCAAGAAGAATGGTAAAAAATCCTCCCATCAGCATTCAGGGAATTATTCCTTTTATAAGTCTTTGGTTCTTTGACAAAAATATTGGACCTGAAATAATTCCCAACATCATGCATATATTTCCTAATAATAATTGAATATAAAATCTATATATAAGAATATTTATTATATAAATAATCCCAATAATGGAGAAAATAATACCAAATATAATATTGAATTTATCAACATTTTTAACCAGTTTAATGTATAAATCTTTTTTTATTGTAAATATAAAAAATAGCACTATAGCAATAAAGGGGAGAGAAAAGTGATAAATATGTTTTTCTATAAATATCAAATTCATATTGTCATTATAATATTAAATTAAAACAATTTATAAAAAATATTAGAAAACTTTAAATAATCCATTCTAATTAGGATAATTTTTATTAATTTTTCTAGACACTAAATTTATTATTTTTATATTTAAATATAAAAAATATGAATTCTAGTTTGATATAATTCACTTATGAAAAAAATAGGATCACATATAAGCTTTAAAGCTCCAAATTATCTTGTCGGAGCAATTGAAGAATCTCTAAAAAATAAAGCAACAGCTCTAATGATTTACTTAGGGGCACCACAATCATCAAGAAGAGTAGACAAAGAAAAATATAAATTAGATGAATATATAGAAAAATATAAAAATATAATTGTTCCAGAAGATATTGTCGTACATGCACCATACATAACTAATCCAGCAAATCCTGAAAAACAGGAATTTACAATTGACTTTTTAGTACAAGAAATCGAAAGAATGAATTATATTGGAGCAAAACATTTGGTCCTTCATCCAGGAGCTCATACTAAATTCGAAAGATCTCATGCAATTGAAACTTTAATTGATTCTCTCAATAAAATTTTTGAAAGAACATCAAATGTTGAAATTTCAATTGAGACAATGGCTGGAAAAGGAACAGAAATTGGGAAAACTCTAAAAGAACTCAAATACATAGTTGAAAAAGTCAAAAATCCTAGACTAAATATTTGTCTTGATACTTGCCATATTTGAGATGCCGGATATGATATTAAAAAATTAGATGAATTTATTGATGAATTAAAAAAATACGACTTAAAAAAACTAATTAAAGTAATTCATGTCAATGACTCAAAAAATCCTATTGGAGCAGCTAAAGATAGACACGAAAACATCGGAAAAGGATTTATTGGTCTTGATCCTCTTAAAAAAATTGTTAATTCAAAAGAATTTGAAGATGCAATAATGATTTTAGAAACACCATGAGTAAATGGAACACCTATTTATGATAAAGAAATTGAAATGCTTAAATAGTGTATAATATCTTTACAAATTAATATAAGGAGTACTTTATGGCTAGAGATGGAATCACACTTAGATGCACAGAATGTAAAATGGAAAATTACATTACTAAGAAAAATAAAAAAAATCAAACAGAAAAATTAGAAATGAAGAAATTTTGTCCAAAAGAAAATAAGCACACAATGCATAAAGAGAAAAAGTAATATCTCTTTTTCTTTTTTTTAAATATTATATTTTATATAATGTACATATGAATACAAGATAATTTAGGAGGTAAAATGATCAATGTTAATACTTTAAAACCTGGAATAACTTTTAAAGATGGAAATGATATTTTGGTTGTTCTAGAGTCTTCCCATTCAAAACAGGGAAGAGGACAAGCTACGGTAAAAACAAAAGTAAAAAATTTAAGAACTGGGTCAATAATAATTAAATCATTTACGGGAGGCGCAAAAGTTAATCCTGCACATATTTCTAAGAGAGATATGGATTATTTGTATAATGATGGAAAAAACATTGTTTTAATGGATCAAACCACATTTGAACAAATAGAAATACCAATCAAAAAAGTTGAAAAAGAATTAAATTTTCTTAAAGAGGGAAATCCTGTTTTAGTTAGACAATTTGAAGAAGAAGTTTTAGATATCGAACTTCCTACTAATATTGAATTTACGGTAACAAACGCCCCAGATGCTGTAAAAGGAAATACACAGACAAATCCACAGAAGAAAGTTACAATTGAGACAGGATATGAACTCGAGGCACCTATGTTTATAAAAGAAGGAGAAAAAATTATAATATCATCCGAAACAGGTAAATACGTAGGAAGAGGTAAATAGTGAAATTTATTACAATTAACTACTCTTTAAATAAAACCTTTTTTGTCGAAGATGATGCTTTGAAAAAAATGATTTTAAAAGCAAGCGAAAATTCTAATAAGTCTAAAATTATTGATTGTGAAATTATAGTACATGATAATTACTCTTATTTAGTAGAATTAGTCATAAAAATAAAAAAAGGACTTTCTTATAAAGAATCTCTTCTCGAACTTACATCAGAAATAGAAAAATACTCACATAACTTAATTGATTCTAAACCTACAAATATACAAATTTTAATAAAAGGAGAATTTTAAAATGAATAAAGACACACTAGCAATTAATACACTTAAGATAAATGGAATAGCAGCCGTTAATAAGGCTAACTCTGGCCACCCAGGAATTGTTCTTGGGGCCGCAACTATGATGCACACATTATTTTCAAGACATTTAATTTTTGATCCTAAAAATCCAAAATTTATAAATAGAGATAGATTTATTCTTTCAGCAGGTCATGGATCAGCATTACTTTATGCTCAACTAAGAATATTAGGTTTAATCTCTGAAAATGATTTAAAAGATTTTAGACAATTGGGCTCAATAACACCTGGACACCCTGAATATGGAATGACTCCAGGAGTTGAATCAACAACCGGTCCACTAGGCCAAGGAATAGCTGTTGCAGTAGGACTTGCAACTGCTGAAACACATTTAAGATCTAACTACAAAGAAATTGATCATTATACATATGTTTTATGTGGAGATGGAGATTTACAAGAAGGTGTTGCTATGGAGGCAATGTCATTTGCAGGAAAACAAAATTTATCGAAATTGATCATTATGCATGATTCAAATGATATTCAATTAGATACCCCTGTTTCAAATGTTTTTAATGAAAATTTAAAATTAAGAATGGAGGCAATTGGTTTCGAATATATTTTAGTAGAAAAAAATGATGTTGAATCAATAGACCAAGCTTTAAAAAGCGCTAAATTATCGCAAAAGCCATCATTTATTGAAATTAAAACAGTGATTGGAGAAGGAGCAACAAAAGAAGGTACATCTGAAGTTCATGGAGCTCCATTGGGAGAAGATATATCTACAGTTGTAAAAGCATTAAATTGAAATCATGATTTATTTTTCTTACCAAGTGAAGTAACAGAATTATATAATGATACATTATTTAAAAGAAGTAGTGAAGCAGTTTCAAACTTTAAAGAATCAGAAGAATTAAAAGAATTTTTATCTGATAACAAAGATTTACAAATTCACGTTAATGTAGCTAAAAATCAAGCAACAAGAGTTTCTTCAGGAGAAGTTATTAAATTTTTAAATAATAATACTAAAAATTGAATTGGAGGATCAGCAGATTTATCAGGATCAACTAAAGCTCTTGGGGGAAATGGAGAATTTAATCAAAAAAATAGAAAAGGAAGAAACATTCTTTTTGGAGTCAGAGAATTTGCGATGGGGGCAATAGCAAATGGATTAGCACTTCATTCAAACTTTAAACCATTTGTTTCAACATTCTTTGTGTTTTCAGATTACATGAAACCTGCAATGAGGCTAGCTTCAATAATGAAATTGCCAGTTACATATATTTTTACGCATGATTCCATTTTCGTAGGAGAAGATGGTCCTACCCATGAACCTATTGAACATATCGCAATGCTTAGATCTCTTCCTGGAATTAATTTTATTAGACCAGCAGATGAAAATGAAGTTATTGGCGCATATGAACTTGCATATAATTCAAAAGAAAGCCCAACTGCCATTGCTCTTACAAGACAAAATATAATATCTTTAGAAGAGACTTCATCTAGCAAGATTAAAAATGGAAACTATAAATTAATTGATAATTCTTCAGAATGAACTTTAGTGGCTTCCGGTTCTGAATTAGCAAATGCAGTAAGCATTGCAAAAGAATTGAATTTAAATGCAGTATCAATTTCAAATTATAAAGGTGATGTTAATTGAGATACATCAAAGGCAATAACAATTGAAGCCGGATCAACATATGGATTAAGTAAATTTGGATCCTATAATATCGGTATAGATTCTTTTGGAGAATCAGGAGAAGGAAATCTAGTTTATAAGCATTTTAAATTAGATAGAGATAATTTGAAAAAAAGAATAAAAGAAATAATCGAATAAATATAATTGAATATAAAATTATTATACCTTTTAGGTATAATTTTTCTATGGCAAATAAAGAGATTATTAAACTTAGAGAAAAAATCATTGGTTATATTTATTCTTACGAACTATTGAATCAAAAATTAAATAGTGATAATGCCTTTGAAGCAGGCACTTTTAAAAACAAAGAAATATTACTAATTGATAAAATTTCAAAAAATTATGAAATATTCAAAAAAATTATTAGCTTATTTATCAAAAAAGATTGAAAATGAGAAAGAATTTCAGCTATAAATAGAGCAATTTTAATTTATGGAACTTTTGAACTTTCTTTTAATGATAAAGGTTTAGTAATTGACGTGATGATTAAATATTCAAAGGAATTTGTTCCTGACAATTCGTTTAAATTTATAAATTTTGTACTAGATAAGGTTGGTGATTATCTTGAAAAAATTAAGAATAGTAAGAAAAAATCTTAAGAAGAAAAAAATATGAAAGGAATATGTAAAAAAATTCCAACATAAACAAATGAAATTAACCATTACTAAAATTGCCTTAATAGTAAATCCAGAAATAGATATTGAAATTTTAGAAAAGATGGAAATAATTCTATTAAAATCTAAAAAAAATAGCGAAATGTATTTTGAATCATTTAAAATATTTAAGAAAAATATAAATTATGTAGCTGATTGAGATTCATTCGCTAAATTTATGTGATATGCCTTTCAAACTTCAACTTATTACAAAGATATTAAGAAAAATATAAAAATCAGATATTTGAAACGCTAGATTCTTTGAAATTATGGATAAAAGATTTTGTAGAACAAATGACAAAAGAACAAATTGCAGAAGCACAACGTCTTGCAACGGAGTGGGAACAGGCGCATAGGTAGTCATATCTGCAACGACGGGGAACAAAATGAGATTTACGACGGCTCGGATTATCGCAGGCGGCTCGCTGTTGGTGGTGGGGTCGGCTCTTTTTCTTTTGTCTGGATGTAGCGATGAACAGATGACTCGGCTGAAGGCG
>JABSQU010000033.1 GCA_013215685.1 Mycoplasmatales bacterium
CAATTATTGAGATAGATAATTCGTTTTATGAAGATTATATTGAAAATTATATTCAAAAATTTAAAAAGGTGATTGTGACTTAGTAAATGCTAATAAAGTAAATTATGATTTCACAACTAAAAAAATAATCAAAACATTTAGATATCTAAAAATAAAAAAATGATTTCGCTTAAATGTTATCTTTACAACAGAATTTTTAAAGCAACCCTATTAGAAAGAATAAATATTAATAAAAATAATTTTTGATGACATTCCTTTTATTCCAATAATAATTACAAAATCCAAAAAAATTTCAGAAGTTAAAACCGATTATTATTGAAGAACTGATTTGAATGTATCGGCATCAAAAAGTATGAATTTATCAAATTCACTAATCCTAGCTTATAAGTTAAAAATAATGGCAATTATCAGAATTTTTATAAAATAAAATGACTATATAGTCATCAAACTTTTTTCTTTTTCTTTAGTTAATTCATCAATTTTTTTAGTATAAATATTAGTTAATTTTTGAATTTCTTCCAAAAAATATCTTAAATCATCTTCATTTAATTCATCGTCAGACTTAATCATTTTATTAATTTCTTGACGAGAATGACGTATAGAAATTTTGGCTTTTTCCGTATAAGAAGAAAGCGATTTTACAAGTTCTCTTCTTCTTTCTGTTGTTAATTCAGGAAAAGAAATTCTTATTCTGTCTCCTTCATCAACAGCATTTACACCTAATTTTGAATTATTTATTGATGATGCGATGTCTTTAGTTACTGAAATATCAAATGGTTTTAGCAGCAATTGTCTCGGGTCTGGTACAGAAATGTTTGCCATCTCATTAAGTGGTGTTTTTACCCCATAGTAAATAACGCTTACACTACTTAAAATTTGAGGGTTTGCTCTTCCAGTTGAAATTTTTGATATATTAATTTCATATTGATGAACTGATTTTTTCATTTCAGTTTCTGCTTCAGATTTATATAAATTTATTTCCATATTATTAATTTTTTACCTTTGTATGTGGTATATCTCCTTTGATAGCTTTTGTTAATGAATTCTTTTTTGTAATATCAAATACTATTAGATTAATATCATTATCTCTTGCCATTGAGGCCGCTGTTGAATCCATAACTTCAAGTCCTAATTGAAGTATTTTGTCTCATGTTATATTTTCAAATTTCTTTGCTGAAGGGTTGGATTTGGGATCAGAATCATAAATTCCATCAACTCCATTTTTACCCATTAAAATTGAATCGGCATTTATCTCTGACGCAACAAGAGTTGCGGCAGTATCTGTTGTGAAATACGGCCTACCAGTTCCTCCGGCAAATATCACTATAGTTCCAGAATTTAGTGCGGATATAGCTTTTTCATTAACATAGGTTTCTGCAACTTTTGGATCAACCATTAATGAAGATTGAATTTTAGCCTTCATTCCTGCTAATTCAAATGCAGATTGAATTGCTAGACCATTCATGATTGTTGCTAACATACCTATATAATCAGCTCTATTTCTTGGAATTCCATTTTTTTCAGCTGATGATCCTCTTCAAAAATTGCCACCACCTATTACAATTCCTACTTGAATCCCTAAATTAGTTATTTCTCTTATTTGTTCTACAATGTCATTCACTATATCAGGATCAATTGCTAAGCTTTTTTCTTTATTAGATAGACCTTCTCCCGATAATTTAATTAAAATCCTTCTCATAAATATACACCTCAAAAAGAATTATACAAAAAAGAACCTCTAATCAACAAGGGATTCCACTTTATTTAACTTATTTTCAGCCTTTTTTATTGAATCATATATAGCTTGTCTTGTTGTTGCTAATATTTCAGCAATTTCTGTGAAAGATAAATCTTCAATTAAATATAAGTGAAGAGTTTGCCTTTGTGACTGAGTAAGAAAGCCTTTATATTTATCAAATAAATTAATTAATTCATCTCTTTTATCTAGATTCATCCATAAGTCCTTTAGTCATTCCGTATATGAAAGCATCTAAATCAAATTCTTGTAAATCGTCAAGACCTTCTCCTAAACCTAAAAGTTTAACAGATAGTTCCAATTTTTCTTTAATGGTAAGGACGATACCTCCTTTTGAGGTTCCATCCATTTTAGTAAGGACGATACCAGAAAGAGGAGTAACTTCTTTAAAGCTTATAGCCTGTGAAACGCCATTTTGACCTGTTGTAGCATCAAGAACTAAAAGTGACTCATGTGGAGCCTCAGGAATTTCTCTTTGAATGATTTTGTTTATCTTTTCAAGTTCCTTCATTAAATTAACTTTATTTTGAAGTCTTCCTGCGGTATCAATTATTAATAAATCATAATTATTTTCCTTTGCTTTTAATAATGCATCGAAAACAACTGAAGCTGGATCGGCAGAACTTTTTACAGGTTTAACAATATCACAACCAACTCTATCGGCCCAAACGGCTAACTGCTCAACTGCTCCTGCTCTAAAAGTATCGCCCGCTGCTATAAGAACTTTTTTACCTTCTTTTATATAACTATTTGCTATTTTTGCAATTGTTGTTGTTTTTCCTGCTCCATTAACACCAACCATTAAAAAAATATTTAATCTCTTATCTTCGTAATTTAAAGTTGTATCAACTACAGACTTATTAGCATAAACTGTAAACATTTTATCAGCAATTATTTCAGCTATAAGTTTAGGGTCAGAAACATTTTCAATTTTAACTTCTCTTTTTATTGCATCAATAATATCAACAACTAACTCAACAGAAATATCAGACATTATCAAAATTTCCTCTAATTCTTCGAAAAAGTCCTCATCTATTTCATTGTGTTTAGATTGTATTTCTTTAATTCTCTGTGAAAATGATGATCCCGACTTTTCTAAACCAGCAACATACTTGTCTATTTTTTTCTCTTTTTTTCTTCTTTTTAATTTTTCTTTTTCTATTTTTTTCTCAAGTTTTATTTCTTTTGCCTTAACAGAAGAAGGCCTACTATCGCTAACTTTGCTAGTCTTTTTGTTCTCCTTGCTAATTTTATTTTTTTGTTCTTTTTTTTCATCTACTTTAAGTGTAAATAATCTCTCTTTTAATTTTTTAAAAAATCCCATGTCTATATTATAAAATAAAATAACTAGTTAATAAGTTTAACTTAAAGAATAAATATAAGTAAAATAATAAATTAAATTTGTAATAAGAAAATTAATTTATTAAAAAATAGATCAATTTTATTTTTTAGATAATGTTCATTTGGTTTTAACTTTTCGACCAATAAAGGTTTTATAATAAGATGCATTTGCTATTATCCCTACAAAAACAAAGTATGTAATGATTAAAGAAGAAGTACCAATATACATAACAGTACCTAAAAAGCCATAATTTCCATATGATCATAATGAAGAGATAAATCCAAAGAAAATTAAGAATCCTGCAGTAGGAATTGTAGAAACCATTGTTCCAGGAATAATTTCTCTAAATTTTATTTTAAATCTAGGAGAAAATTTATATAAAAGTAAAAATCCAGAAAAAGTTCCTATTAAAAGGCCAACTATAAGAAATAAACGTAGAATCACTTCTTGTCATGCTTCTGACATTCCTGAAACTTCAATTTCTTTTTGAACAAGAATGTTAACTACAAGAGCAATAAAAAGAAATGCTGAAAATGCAAAAACAATTGAAATACCTTTAGTTTTATTAGATCAGTATCCTCCGAGATATTTGTGCTCGTAAATATATGATTGAGTAAAAACTAATTTAGCAAATCCTCCAGCTGCTATTCAAGAAGATACTAATAAAGAAAGAATTGTTGCTGTCAAAGCACCTGCATTTATTTTTTGTTCTCCGCCACTATGAATAACTTCTGTCGCTTGATCGATCAAAGTACTTATACCGGGGATAAATTTAGAAAGAATAATTTTAAGTGAGTCTTTTTCGACTACATAAACATTTTTTCCATCAATAATTTGATTATGCCCGGTTGTTAGTCATTCATAAATAACAGGAACTTGATATATGACAAGAACAATCATCATGATGGGCATGAATGCCATGATTAGGTAAAACGCTATTGAAGAAGGAATAAAAACAAAGTCAGCTGACATAATACGCTTATATGTTCTATCAATAATTTCATAGTTTTTTTCTGGGTTTTTTCATTTTTTAGGTCTTATTGCAAGTCTCAGAGAAATATAAATTAAAAATTTAACTACTTTTTCAGCAATAGATATTTTTGTATTTTTTTTATTTATAAAAAGAGAACTCAAGTAATTTGATTTCTTTTTTTCTTTTTGTTTTTTAGGCTTTTTATTGTATCCAGTGCTTGGTTTTTTCCTCACTTATTCTCCTAGTTTAGAATTTACAATTTCACTTGCAATAACAGGATTTGCTTGACCTTTTGATTCTTTCATTAATTGTCCCAAAATAAATTTACGAACCCTTTCTGGCCTTTCAAAATTTTTCTTAATAAATTCTACATTTTTATTAATTATACTATCTAGCATATCATTTAAAATATTTTTATCAGAAATTTGTTTCATTTTCTTTCTTTCAATTATTTCTTGAACAGTGCTTTTTTGATTAATTAAATCAGGAATAATATTTTTTGCATGTTTGCCCGAAATTTCTCCATCATCCATTTTTTTTAGCAAAATTTCAATATCGGCTTTATTAAGATTCAAACTATTAATTGACATTGACATTTTATTGGCCAAAGAAACTATTTCAGCGAAGAAAAATTTTGAAAATTTCTCCCTGTTGCTGTATTTAACTTGATCAAAGAAATCTGAATATTGAACATTTGATAATAATTTTTCTATATAGTCGCTAGATATCCCTTCATTTTGATATCTAATTCTTTTTTCTCAAGGTAATTCATTTATTTTAACTGAATCAATAAATTCTTTACCAATAAAAATAGGTGGAATATTTGGTTCGGGAAAAAATTTATAATCAATTGATTCAGTTTTAGTTCTCATGATAATTGTATCTCTTTTTTCTTCATCAAATCTTTTCGTTGTTTGCTCAATAATTTCTCCATTAAGTATCATTTTGGTTTGCTTTTTAATTTCTAAATCGATGGATTCTTCTATATTAGCAATTGAATTTAAATTTTTAATTTCAACTTTGGTTCCATAATTTTTCTGACCATATGGCCTTAAAGAAATATTAATATCAGCCCTCAAAGATCCTTCTTCCATTTTAGCATCAGATATGCCCAATGAAGAAGAGAGCTCTCTAATAGAATTTACATACTCTGCAGCTTGGCGAGCATTTTTAATAACTGGATAAGTAACGATTTCTACAAGAGGAACTCCTGCTCTATTATAATCAAGCAAAGTTAAATCACCTTTATGAATTGACTTAGCAGTATCTTCTTCAAGATGAATTCTTTCAATTTTTACATCTCCATTAGAAAGTTTTATATTACCTTCTGACCCAATTGGCTTATCCTGTTGAGTAATTTGATACCCTTTAGGTAAATCAGCATAAAAATAATTTTTTCTATCAAAAAACAAAGTTTCTTCTATATTCATATTTAGAGCTTTTGCAAGTTTTATTGCCTTAATAACTGCCTCTTTGTTAACAACCGGTAATGTACCAGGATAGGCAATATCAACTGGCGAAACATTAGTGTTGGGTTTAGAGTTAAAAAGATTAGGAGCAGAAGAAAACATTTTTGTTTTGGTATTTAATTCAATATGAATTTCAACACCAATAATTACTTCAAAATTATTCATGATTATCTCCTTCCAAAAGTTTCTCAATATATAGAGCGTGAGAAATCAGTTTTTTATCCTCTTTTCTTCTTCCGTCAATTGATAATCCAAAAGGCATATTCTTATGTTTTCCCCACGGAATTGTAATTGATGGTGATCCTTCTAAATTAGAATGAATTAAATATGATCCATAAAAACTAGAGTCTTTTTCTTCATTTTTTTTAGGAGCAATCGAAGAAGCAGGGAATAATAAAATGTCCACATCTTTTTTAATTTTTTTAAATTCCGCAACTATAAGTCGCCTTACTTTTTGAGCTTTGTAAAATGTATCTTTAATTTGATCACTTGAAAGAAAAAATGCTCCAAGAGTAAATCTTCTAGATGCTAATGGACCAAATTTAGCTGTTCTTGTATTAGTCATTATTTCATTTCAACCATTCCCTGATGAAGCATTACCAAAAGCAATACCATTTAAATTAGAATTATTTGATGATGCTTCTGAAAAAGAAATTATTTGATAAACAATATCAATTGTTTCAACTAAATTTTCATCAATTTCAAATTCAACAATTTCTATATTTTCCTTTATTAATTGTTTTTTTAAAAAATCATATTTTTCAATTTGATAATCTTTTAGTCCTTTAACATTTTTTAAAAAAGCTACTTTTTTTGGCTTAATGACATCGTTTATTGGCTTTTCAACATTAATAGATGTCATATCCAATTCGTCTTTGCCAAAAAGAGATGAAGCAATTACTAAGGCATCATTTACATTGTGAGCCATAACTCCCACTGTGTCCAATGAAGAAGCATATGAAAATTGACCATATCTAGAAATGGCCCCATATGAAGGTTTGTATCCTACTAGTCCATTATATGAAGCAGGAAGTCTTGTAGAGTCACCAGTATCTGATGCAATAGATGCAGTAATATTTTCATTTAAAGTTGAAGCTGATCCAGAAGAAGAACCTCCAACAATTCTATCTTTATTTAAGGGGTTGTCGATTAAACCATAAGCGGAATAAGTTCCTGTTCCGCCAAGAGCAAGTTCATCAAGATGAACTTTCCCAACTATTGATGCTCCAGATTTTTTTAATTTTTTAATAATTGTGGCATCGTATCCAGAATTAAAGTTTTCCAATATTTTTGAAGAAGATTGAGTTGGAGCATCATTTGTAGCATATAAATCTTTAATTGTTATTACGGCTCCCGCAAGAGGTCCTTCATCAAATATTTTTGAATCTTTATAAATAAATGAAACTCCAGGATTATTCTCTAAATCTTTTTTAGCCTGAGCAATATTGCCTTTAATTTTAATCATTTTTGCCCTTTCTATTTATTGAAATAAAATCTTCAAATGTATTTGGAGCATTATTTAATATTATTTGTTTATCTAAAGTTGGTCCCGGAATGTCCTCTCTCAAAAAATGAATAGGTTCATCATCCATTCTTGTCATTGGCTCAATATTTTCAGTATTAATAAGTTTCATATGTTTCATTTTTCTATCAAGTTCGTCATACAAAATTAAAATATCTTGTTCAACTTCGCTTTTCAATTTAAATTTCAGTGATTTTGATAATTCTATTAAATGTTCTTTGTTATTCATGATTCTCCTTTTCTAATAATTTATAAAATGAATCTTCATTTAAAATTTTTATTCCTAAATTTTTAGCTTTTTCTAATTTAGATCCAGCATTACTTCCGGCTAAAATGTAATCTGTTTTTGAAGTAACACTACCAGAAATATTCCCATTATTTGATTCAATAATATCAGAAAAAAAAGTTCTTGTTTGTGATAGTGTTCCAGTTATAACAAATGTCATTCCAGAAAATTTATTTGAAATTGGTGCAGCTATTTCTTTTAAATTCATCCCTAAATCAATTAATTGCTTTAACATTTTTTTATTAGTATCATCTTTGAAAAAATTCGTTGCAGATAATGCTACCTTTTCTCCTAAATCTCTAATTTTAGTAATTTCTTCATTTGATGCATTAACAATTTTTTCCAATGATCCAAATCTTTTTGCAAGTATTTTTGCATTTTTTGCTCCAACATGTCTAATTCCAAGACCAAAAATGAATTTATCTAAATCTTGACTCTTTGATTTTTCGATTGCATTAATAATATTATTAACTGATTTTTCTTGAAAACCCGGAAGGTCTAACATTTCAGAAATTCTGTCATTTAATTTATATATTGATGGAATATTAGTAATTAAACCATTATTTAAAAAAGTTTCTATAGTTGCAATTGACAGACCTTCAATATCCATAGCGCCTCTTGAGACAAAGTGTTCTAATTTGGCGATATTTTTTTGAGGACAATCTTCATAAAAACAATATTGATCGACCTCTCCTTCATTTCTAATTAATTCATTTTCACAAGCAGGGCATATTTTGCTTTCTTTTCAAATTTGTTTATTTCTTTTTGTTTCCACTCCAAGAACTTTAGGAATTATTTCGCCTGCTTTTTTCACTCTTACAATGTCTCCTATTGATATATTTATTTCTCTAATATAATCAGCATTATGAAGTGTTGCAGCTTGAACATTAGTTCCAGCAAGTCGAACAGGTTTTAACTTAGCATTATAAGTAACTCTACCAGTTCTTCCTATAGTAGGGAATATATCAATCAATTCTGTAGTAGCTGTTTCTTCAGGAAATTTGTAAGCTATCATAAATTTCGGAAATTTTGATGTAAAACCAATTTCAGCTCACTTTTTAATTTCGTTAACTTTAATAACTATTCCATCAATTACATAATTTAATTTGTCTCTTAATTGAATAATATTTTTAACAATTTCAATTGCTTCATTAATATTTTTAGCAATTTTATAATCAGTGTTAATCGCTACACCTAATTTATTAATGTATTCAATTGCTTCACTTTGAAATTTTATATCTCTATTAATTGAATCTGGAATAGAGTACATGAATGCAGAAAGCTTTCTCTGTTTAACAATTTTTTCATCCAATTGTCTAAGAGTCCCAGCAGCTGCATTTCTCGGATTTGCAAAATTATTACCATTTCTATTAAGATTTTCAAATATATCATTTTTCATATATATTTCGCCTCTAATTTCTATATCAACTTTTTTATTTAAGACTTCTGGTATATCACTAATTTGCTTAACATTTTCAGTTACATCTTCACCAATGATACCGTTTCCTCTTGTTACAGCTTTAAATAATTTTCCATCTATATATATCAAAGAAACTGATAAACCATCAATTTTATATTCAACTATATATTCAATTTCATTAAAATCATGTGTTACATCTTCAATTTGCTTGTTAAATTTTATTAAATCTTCCTCATCAAAAGCGTTACCTAAGGAAAGCATTGGATATTTGTGAGTCACTTTTTGAAATTTGCTGCTCACTGATCCTCCTACTTTTTTCGTAACTGAATCTTCTAAAATATATTCTGGATTCTCCTTTTCAAGCTTTAATAATGTATTATATACCGCATCATATTCTTGATCTGAAACCGATGGATTATCATTGTCATAATATTCCTTTGATCACTTTTTTAGTTGATTATTAAGTTTTTTTATTTTTTCTTTAGTAACACTCATATGTAAATTATATAAAAAGAAATTAATTATTATCTTTTTATTTTTGTCATTTTATTTGCAATTTAAAAATAATCTATTTTTGATAACTTTATTGAGAAAAAACAATAGTTTGAAAAGGTGTCTATCTCAAAATAATTGAAAAATATTTTTTTGACAAAAGCAACTCATAAAAAATATTCAAGAATTGAAATATAAAAAAAATTAAAGTAAATATTTTTTTACTTAAATGTAAATTAAGTAATATGATTTTTGCTTGTTATTATAGTAAATTTCAAACACGACATGCTCACACAGCTTTTGCTTAAAAGTGTTACATACATCCCCAAAATATCATTTTTGCTCTTGCTATAATAAGATTGCATACTAAAAGCCGGTTTATATTATGCCTAAACAAAAAAAGGAGCAAGCCAAATAAATGGAAAAAATGAAAAGGAAGAAAACAATAAAAATAGGATTAGGTGTAGTTGCATCTATTGGAATGGGAGTATTAACAGGAATTACTGTACAAAGTATTGTAAATCAAAATAATACTTCAAGCGCTAAAACAATATCCGCAGGAAAAAACTATGATATCTATCCAAATGAATTAAAAAGTTGAATAGTAAATAATGAGGCAATGCCAGACATACCATATTATTCAACAAAAAGATTAGATGCATATGAACTTGCGAGAATTACTGATAAATATATCGGCGGAATGAAATATTATTCTATTCATCTAAATGATGAAATTAACTCTCTTGAAAATAAAAAATTAAATTCCTCAAATGAAGTTGCTAAATTAAATAATTTAATTAATAAATCAATGGAACTTCAAAATGATATTAAATTACTATTAGCAAATAGAAACAATTTAAATAAAATCGCAAAAAGAGATAATGAATTAAGAGGACATGTTAATAAAGAAGTTATGAATAAATATGAAAATCTAGAGTCATTATTAGAAAAAAAGGAAAATATTTATTATTCACTAGGATTAATGGATTTCCATTTGAAAATGTCAATAAGAAGCGAAATATTAAATCTAAAGAGAGAAATAAAAGATTTGACGAGAGAATCTACTGGATTAACACTAGAAAAATTAACTAATATAAGTAAAAAGGAATCAGAATTTGCTCATATGAGATTACATTCTGAAAAATGGAAAAATGAAATTAATAATTATTTAGAGGTATGAACATAATAATTCAATCAATTTAAAAAAACAACCCTCCTTAGTGGTGGTTGTTTTTATATTATCCATTTTAAGAATATATATTATTCTTTGTTCTTGTCATTTAAGCGCTCGTTTTCAGATAAAAGTCTCATTTTTTCTTTTGCTTTAATTTCAGCTTTTTGAATTCTTATTTTTTCTTTCAATTCTGCTTTTATTTCTTTTGAAGTTTTTGCTTTAGTGGCAAGAGGTAAATTTTCAAAATCTGTTGTTCTATTTACTTGACCCATAAGAATAGCAACTTGTTTATTTAGTTCATTTATTCTATTTTCCATTTTTGCTATTTTTATTGAATTTTGTAATGTTTTAATAAGAGTATATGAAATAAATGCCAAAATAATAATGATAATTCATTGTTTCCCATTTTGCATGTCAATACCAAATGCATAATGAGCTAAGTTATTTAAAATATTTGGTATATTTTCAATGTGAAAAAAATGTAAAATTGTCACAATTAAT
>JABSQU010000034.1 GCA_013215685.1 Mycoplasmatales bacterium
TTTTAGTTTTTTTTCAATTCTTTTTATTTAACGAAAAACTTATAAAAATTCAATCATCATGTTATTCAAAATTTTTATTTAATAATAATAATAAAAACTAATAATAAAAGATTTTTTATATAATACATTTATATATAAAAACAAATTCTACTTTATATAGATGAAGAGGGTATCGTGATTATGAAAAAAATATTATTAGTTGCAACAGGTTCTGTTGCTGTTGAAAAATTTAAAAAAGTTCATGACTTATTAAAAAAAGATTTTACTATTAGAGTCATAGCTACAAAGTATGTTAGAGAAAATTATTCAGATTGAAAAGGAATAAAAGTCGAGGAAGAGATTTCTGACCTTGGCACTTTTCCTTTGCATATTGAACACGCTTCATGAGCTGATTTAATTCTTGTAGTTCCGGCAACCGCAAACACTATTTCTAAATTTAATGCTGGAATTGCAGATAATCAAGTTTTATCTACTCTTATAGCAGCAAGACAACCAATTATTTTTGTTCCTGCTATGAATACTTATATGTATGAAGCATTAAATGAGAGAGGGATAATTAATAATCTTAAGAAATTCGGTCATATGTTTATTGGCCCTACTACTGGTATGTTAAGAGAAGGAACAATTGGAATGGGGAGGATGATTGAACCTGAAGAAATATTTTCTATTATTAAAAATTATTTCAATAATCAAGGTAAAAAAATTCTTATTTCATATGGAGCTTCAAAAATATATATAGACCCAATTAGATTCATAACAAATGATTCAACTGGTCAAACTGCAAAATTATTAGAAAATGAATTAAGATTATTAGGTCATTCTGTTGAAATGATTGATGTTTCTAAATATTCTAATCAAGAACTTATTGATGAAATCAAAAAGAAAGATTTTGAGATTTATATTTCACCAGCAGCAATTGCTGATTATGATGTTAAAAATCCAAGTAAAACTAAAATCAAAAAAAATACAATTTCAGAAATTAAAATTGAAAATAATCTTGATGTTATTGAAGAAATTTCAAAATTAAAAAATAAAAAAATTATTGCTTTTAAATTAGACAATGATAAGAATAATGCACTTAAAAAAATGAAAAAACTTAATCTTCATGGGATAATTTGGAATAAATTAGGTTCAATGGGTAATAGTAAAGTTACTGGCGCTATTATGATTAATGGTAATGAAAAAGAATTTAAAAATTTAGAAAAAAGTGAATTAGTTAAACTAATAGGAGGGTATATATAATGAAATTATTTTTTGATATAGGTAATTCAAATATAAAAATTAATTTTAAGATTGATAATAAAGATTACTACGTTAGTTATAAAACTAAGCAAAATCATACTGTTGATTCTTTTTATAATTCTCTACCAAAAGAAATAAAAAATTCAACTATTGAAGAAGTCTCTATTTGCTCAGTAGTTCCTTCTTTAACTGAAATTGTTTCTAGCGTTTTTAAAAAATATTATCAAATCAAACCATGAATTGTTAGATATCCAATGAAAACTAGCATTCAAATTGAGACTGATGCTCCTAAAAATTTAGGAACTGATTTAATTGCGCTTGCAATTTATGCATCTACAATTAATGATAATGTTATTTTAGTTAACATGGGAACTGCAACAACAATTATTCATGTTATTAATAAAAAATTAAAAGGTGTTGTTATTACCGCGGGCTTACAAATTCAAATTGATTCATTAATTTCAAGCGCTTCTCAGCTAGCTGAAGTTAATTTAAAAATTAATAATAAAAATCTTGGCAAAAATACTGAAGCATCTATGTCAATCGGATTTTTAAATGGTCATGCTGAAATGATTAAAGGTCTTGTAAATAATATCGATAAAGATGCTACATTGATTTTATCTGGTGGATTATCGAGAAAAATAAATAAACTATTACCTGATTTTAAATATGTTAAAGAAGCTACTCTTGAAGGAATTAAAATTTTAAGGAGTTTAAATGAATACTAGAGAAATTGCTTTGCTTGGAATATATGTATCGTTATTTATAATACTTTCCTTTGTCCCTTATACTGGTTATATCTCAGTTGGAGCTGTTAGATTTACAACAATACCAGCGCTTTTAGCTTTAAGTACTTATCACCTTGGCTTTAAAGGTGCAATCACTTCTGGAATAGCCTTTGGTTTAGGATCATATATTAGTTCAGTAACAATTAGTCCGTCTTGATTATCAGACCCAGTAATATTATTTGTTCCAAGATTTCTTTTAGGATTTATCATTTATGGCTTTTACAAACTTCTTGGGGAAATTAAGTTATGAAAATTCATTACTCTAGCAGTTCTAGCAGTTCTTTTTAATACTATCTTAGTTTCATCAGCTTTATTTTTAGTTAATAGCTACAGCCATATTTATGACGGAACTATTTGAGTATGAATTACTTTAATATATGTTAATTTCTTAGTTGAAATTGCTATAGGTATTTTAATTGCAATCATTTTTTATAAAATCGCCCTTCTAGGAATTGAAAACGTAAAAAAATCATCTAAAAATAGATGATAGATTTTTTATAGAAATATTACTATAATTCTTCTTTAAGCTTCAGCCCTATTTCAATAAGAAACTCTAGTTCCTCTTTTGTAAGTATTGTTGATAATTTTTTATTTATTTTCTTTCTAACTTTTTGGTGTAAAGCAATATATCTTACACCTTCTCCAGTTGGTTCAATTAGAATTTTCTTGCCTTCTAATTTTCTTTTAGTTATCAATCCTCTATTTACAAGTGCTTTTAAATTGTTGGATAATGTTCCTTTCTGAATCCCCATTGTTTTAGCTAATTCAGTTAAAGTTAATTTATTTTTTTCAACTGATCAAACCAAGTAATTTCATTGTAAATCAGAAATAGGAAGCTCATACTTTCTAATTGCATCAAGCTCTTCCTCTCTGATTTTGGATTTTATTTCCATAAAAACCCTATTAATTAAATTAATATCCTCCATCTTTTTATTATAACCCAATCCCATATATATTTTTTAATTAATTTTTAAAATTAATTGTTCTTTCTTCTCCTTTTAGAAGTTTTTTTATATTTGGAATATGGCGAATTGTCACAATGATATATATTAAAGCAAAGAAAATAGTGTTTATTCATCAATCATAATAGTTCATCATTGGAATTGATCATTGATCTGATAAATGAGGAATGAATGAAAATATTATTTGAAAAATAAGTAGTATGCCTGGTGCTATTATTGATCCAAGTGAAACCTTTTTTGTAGAAAAAACTATTCCTAAAAAAACAATTACGCCAATTAATGCTATCATCCACTGCATTGCAATAATGAATCCAAGCATTGAAGCAGCTCCTTTTCCTCCTTTGAATTGGAAATAAATAGGTCATATATGCCCAATAACAGTTGCTAAACCAATGGCTTGTATCATAATTCCATTCATTCAACTTATTTGTGAATATTCTCTAAAAGATCATGCAATAAATACTGGGATAATTGTTTTTAAAATATCAAGAGTAAAAACAAGTGCACCAAGTTTTTTTCCATAATTTCTTAAAACATTAGTAGCACCAGCATTACCTGATTCTTTATTTCTAACATCCTCATTTTTAAAGAATTTTGAGATTATTATTGCATTTGATATTGATCCAAATAAATACCCAATAATTGCAAATAATAATGTTCCACCAAGATAAGATCAATTCATAATATTTATATTATAATATAATAAGTCTATGACAAATAAATATAATGCAAATAGTATCAAAGTACTTAAAGGCTTAGAAGCCGTAAGAAAAAGACCGGGGATGTATATAGGATCAACGGATGTAAATGGATTACATCATTTAGTTTGAGAAATAGTTGATAACGCAATGGACGAAGTTCTTGCGGGTTTTGCTCATTTAGTTAAAGTTACTTTAAAGTCAGATGGTTCAGTCATTGTTGAAGATGATGGTCGTGGAATTCCTGTTGATATTCATAAAGATAGTGGACTTTCAGCTGTTGAATTAATTTTTACTGAACTTCATGCTGGAGGTAAATTTGGTGGAGAAAATGGAGCGTACAAAGTATCAGGAGGCCTTAACGGTGTAGGTTCATCAGTTGTTAATGCTCTTTCTGATAAGTTAGTAGCTACCATTTACAAAGATGGCAAAGAATATGAGACTGTTTTTAAAATGGGTAATATAGCTCAAAAAACAACCATCAAAGGACAAACTTCAAAAAGAGGTTCGAGAATAAGATTTTGACCATCTTATAGTATGTTCAAGGGTGCAAAACTATCTTTTGAAAGCATGATAGAAAGATTGCGTGAAGCATCATTTTTAATTTCAGGTCTAAAAATAGAAGCACGTGATGAAAAGAAATCTAGAAAAGAAGAATTTATTGCGAAAAATGGTGTTCTGGAATTTGTAGAATTTATAAATAATGCCAAAACATCAGTTTCTAAAACGCATTCTTTTAAAGGTATGTCAAATAATGTTGAGGTTGAAATTGGATTTCAATATACCGATGATTATTCAGCAACAATTTTATCATTTGTTAATAATGTTAAAACAAGAAATGGTGGAGCTCATGAAACTGGATTAAAAACCGCTTGAACTAAAGTGATTAATGAATATGCAAGGCAGCAAGGATTATTAAAAACTAAAGAATCTAACTTAGATGGTGAAGATATTCGTGAAGGATTAACAGCCATTGTTTCAGTCAAAATTCCCGAAGAAATTTTAGGTTTTGTAGGACAAACAAAAGATGCTCTAAGAACTCCTGAAGCTAGATTGGCTGTTGAAGAACTTGTTACAACTCAATTGATGTTTTGACTTCAAGAGCACAAAAAAGAAGCTCATAAAGTTGTTAATAAATCTATTTCTGCTGCAAAAGCTCGTAATGCTGCAAGAAAAGCTCGTAAAGAAGCTCGGTCAACAAAGAAAAAATTAAATGAAAAACAACTCTTATCAGGAAAACTTACTCCTGCTCAATCAAAAAAACCTTTAGAAAAAGAATTATTCTTAGTTGAGGGTGATTCTGCTGGCGGATCTGCTAAATTAGGTAGAGATAGAAAATATCAAGCTATTTTACCTTTAAAGGGTAAGGTTGTTAATACCGAAAAAGCTAAATTAATTGAAATTCTTAAAAATGAAGAAATAGGAACTATTATTAATACAGTTGGAGCAGGTATAGGTTCTGAATTTAATATAAAAGATTCTCAATATGGAAAAATTATTATCATGACAGATGCAGATACTGATGGAGCTCACATTCAAACTTTACTTTTAACTTTTTTATTTAGATACATGAGGCCTCTTATTGAAAATGGTAGAGTTTTCATAGCTCTTCCGCCATTATACAAAGTTGCAAAAAAAATAAATGGCAAAAAAATGGAAGAATATGCTTGAGATGAAATAGAATTAAAGGAAATTTTAAATAAATTTAATGGAGGGGAAATTCAACGTTATAAAGGTTTAGGGGAAATGAATGCGGATCAACTTTGAGAAACAACTATGAATCCTCAAACAAGGACATTAATTAAAGTTAATATTGATGATGCTGTTCTTGTTGAGCGAAGAGTTTCAACTTTAATGGGTGATAAAGCGGAAATAAGAAAAGAATGAATTAATAACAACGTAGATTTTACTTTAGAAGATGATTTTATTGTCAATCAAAAAATATAGGGGGAAATAATGTCTAAAAAAGAGTTAGAGACAATTGAAAATATTTTAAATCAATCATTGGATCAGATTATGTCTGATCGTTTTGGTCGATATTCAAAATATATCATTCAAGGTAGAGCTCTTCCTGATGTAAGGGATGGTCTTAAACCTGTACAAAGAAGAATTATTTATGCAATGAATGATTTAGGTCTTTTTTCTGATAAACCATTTAAAAAATCAGCAAGAATTGTGGGAGAAGTTATTGGGAAATATCATCCACACGGTGATTCTTCAATTTATGAAGCTATGGTAAGAATGGCTCAAGATTGAAAAATGAATGTCCCACTAATTGAAATGCATGGTAATAAAGGGTCTGTTGATGATGATCCAGCTGCAGCAATGCGTTATACCGAGACAAGACTAGCAAAAATTACTAAATCTATGCTTATAGGAATCAAGAAAAAGACAGTCTCTTTTGCACCAAATTTTGATGATTCCGAAGTTGAGCCTACTGTTCTTCCTGGTTTAATGCCTAATTTATTAGTTAATGGTGCTAAAGGAATAGCATCAGGTTATGCAACTGAAATGCCTCCACATAACTTAGGAGAAGTTATTGATGCCATTATTTTGAAAATAAAATCACCTAATGCTAGATTAGAAACTTTAATGAAATACATTAAAGGCCCAGATTTTCCTACTGGTGGTGAAGTTCAAGGTCTTGATGGTATTTATTCCGCCTTTGAAAGAGGTAAAGGAAGAATAGTTATTAGGTCTAAATATTCTATTAATGACTCTAAAACTAATCCTTACATTGAAATAACTGAAATTCCTTATGGTGTTATTAAATCCAAATTAGTCAGAGATATTGATGCTAAAAGATTTAATAAAGAAATTTCTGGAATTAAGGATGTTAGAGATGAAAGTGATAGAAATGGAATTTCAATTATTATCGAGCTTTCTCCTGGGAGCAATCCACAGTTAATTATTAATTATTTACTTTCAAAAACTGAACTTCAAATTTACTATAACTATAATAATGTTGGAATAGTAAATAATGGGCCTAAATTAATGGGGTTAAATCAATTGATTGATGCTTATTTAGAACATCAAAGAAAGATTCAATTAAAAGTAATTGAATTTGATTTTAACAAGGATAAAAAGAGATTGGAAATCGTCGAAGGACTTATTAAGGTCTCATTAATAGTTGATAAAGTTATTGAAATAATCAAAAATGCAGAAGGGTCAAGACAAGGTGTTGTAAAATCTTTAATTAATAATTTAAATTTTACCGAACTTCAAGCAAACGCTATTGCTGATTTAAGACTTTATAGACTTTCAAAAACTGATCAATCGATTTATATTGAAGAAAAAAATCTTTTAATTGAAAGAATTTCAAATTATAAAAAATTACTAAATTCAAAAGAAGAATTAGATAAATACTTAATTTCTATATTAAGTGAATTTAAAAAATCTTTTGCTACTCCAAGGAAGTCTATTATTACTAATTCTATCCAAAAATTAGAAATTAATATGGAAGATTTGATTAAACATGAAGATGTTTGAGTAGGAGTTTCAAGACAAGGGTATGTAAAACGTATTTCAAATCGAGCTTATGAAGCTAATACAATTGATAAATATAGCCTTAAACCTGGAGATACATTAGTATATCTGCATAAAATTAATACTGCTGACAAATTATTAATTTTTACTTCGAGTGGAAGATATATTACAATACCTACTCATCTTATATCTGAATCAAAATGAAAAGATGCTGGAAGGCATATTAATGATTTTGCAAGTATAGATGTTAATGAGCACATTGTTGAGGCAATATCTGTTAACGATTTTTCACTTCCACTTTATTTAGTTGCAGTAACAAAAAATGGTAAAGTAAAAAGAACTAGAGTTTCTGATTTTGAAGTATCAAGATTTTCAAAACCACTGATAGCAATAAAATTAGATGTCTCAGATCATCTTGTAGGTATTAGAGTTACAAATGGTTTTGATCAAATTGTAGTAATTTCTTCAAATGGTAAAGCAGTAAAATATTCTGAAACACAAATTCCTCTTCAAGGAACTAAATCCAAAGGTGTGAAAGGTATGTCTTTGGCTAATGGTGTTTATGTAAATAATTTCGTTGCTGGATATAATGAAGACATTATTGGACTTATTTCAAAAAGAGGTGGTACTAAGAGAATTAAAATGTCTGAAATAATTTCTTCATCAAGAACAACTCAAGGAAAAGAAATTTTTAGATTAGTTAAAGGAAATCCACATATAGTTATTGATGCAAGAATAGTCAAGCCTGAAACTAGAATAACTTTTAAAGATGATTCTGAATTTTTAAAATTATTTGAATTTAAAAATACGCATATTTCTTCAACTAATGAAGGATTTTCCATTACTGGAGAACCAAATACTTTAGATGGGAAAATTTTAAAATTCCATAGAATTCATAAAGAGTCATCAATCTTTAAAAAACCTCAATTAAAGGATGATGATATATTTAAAAAAGCAGAAGAAAAAATAGACGCAATTGACCAAGTATCAATCGATGATATTTTAAAAGTAATATAAAACATAGAAATTTCTATGTTTTTATTATTCTTTATTTATTATGATTAATACACATTGAAATAAAATTATATTTTATATTGACATAATTTATTCATTTTGCCAATTATTCAGCCTATTATATTAGTTGTAGATAGTCTTTATTTTAATATTCATTTTTTAAAAGGAGAAATGATGAAAAAACAATTGATGACATATATAAAGTAGTTCCTAAAATAAAATAAAAATATTTATTTAAATGCACAATGAAAAGTGACTATTTTTAGATTATTGACAGAATTATGCATACCCGTAATATTCTATATTCTTGCTGGATACATCTCATCATGAAAATAAAATCTTTTAACAATCAGATTAAGAATTATTGCATGAATAATAATTTCTCTTGCTATAAATATAATCACATTAACATCCTTAATAATTTAAAAATAAAAATCTATAAGCACCTCTAGCAATGTTTGCAATTTATTATTTGAATATTTTTTCTTCCGAAGCTGCTATTACATTTTCAAATTTATCATTTGCAAACATTAATGTTGCTGCTGCAAATGCTCCTTCAATCAAACTTCCGCTTGAAACATGAACTTTATTTTTTACATATGTAGATGCAATTTTTGATGATAATACTGCTGAGCCCAAATCACAGATAATTAATGTATCTTCTGAATCGATTTGAATGGCATTAATTATTTTTTTATAATCAGAGCCCAAACCACCATGAGCATCTCCTCCAACTGGAATAATCTTGGAAGAATTTGATGCATTAATCATTTTTAGAATATATTTTTTAGCTGCATTTGCAAATTCATCATCATGTGAAACTAAAATCATTTTCATTATAATTTTTCCAATAAATGTCTAAGAATAATTTCTGATGAAGCACAACCCGGATCAATTGTTCCAATTGATCTTTCTTTTAAATATGAAGCTCTACCTTTTAAAGCCATCATTTCTCTTGTTTCATCTCTATATTTTGTTATATTTTCAAGAATTATCTCTTTTGGTAATTCTCTTTTTAAGTCAATAGCTACATTTCTTCAGACATCATATAATGTGGCATCTCCAAGATGTACTTTACCCAACAATTCAATAGCATCAGCTGCTCCTTTTACAAAATCAGCAATATTCTGGTAATTTATTTTTGAATTTTTGATACTATTTGACCCTTTTATAAATGCCATTCCATATAATGGTCCAGAGGCTCCTCCGACTTTTGACATTAATATCTGTCCAGTTAATTCTAAGGCGTCCTTAAATCCGATATCAGCCTTTTCATTTAATTTTTCAAGAACAAAATTAAATCCCCTTCTCATGTTAAAGCCATGATCACCATCACCAATTTTATTATCTAAATTTGTAAGATATTCTTCTTTACACAATATTTCTTTATTAATTTCGCCAAATATTTTAATTAAATCATTTCTCATTATTTTCATCCTTTTGCATCTGTTTTATCATTAAGTAATTCTTCCATTTCATTATCTAATTTCAGTAATGTTAATGACATTCCCGGCATTTCAAGTGAAGTCATGTAATTGCCAACTTTATTTCAAACTATTTTTATGCCCATTTTATTTAAATAATCAAAAGCATCTTTATTTGCAATATACAACTCCATAATTGGCGTTCCGCCTAATCCATTTACTAATAAAGCAATTCTAGAATTATTGAAATCAATATCTTTAAGAATAATATCTAACATTTCTTTAACAAGAATTTTTGCTGTCTTTATTTTTTCTCTTCTAATTCCTGGTTCTCCATGTATCCCTAAACCCATTTCAATTTCATCATCGTTTAAATTGAATGATGATTTTCCGCTTTGAGGAATTATACAAGGACCAAATGACATTCCTATAGTTCTTACATTTTCAATTACTTTTTCAGCTATTTTTTTAACTTTTTGTAAAGATCATCCCCTTTCAGCGGCAGCGCCTGCAATTTTATGAACAAATATCGTTCCAGCAACGCCTCTTCTACCGTTAGTATAAGTGGATTCTTCAAGAGCTACATCATCATTAACTATTACCATTTCAACTTTTTCGCCTTTTGTTTTAGCAAGCATTTTTGCTAATTCAAAATTAATGACATCTCCACTATAATTTTTAACGATTAGAAGTGTTCCTTTATCACTTTTAATTTTTTTAATTCCTTCTTCAATCATGTCTGGTGTAGGTGAGGTGAAAATTTCTCCACATATTGCACAATCAAGCATACCATTACCAATATATCCAGCATGTGATGGCTCATGTCCTGATCCTCCACCCGAAATTAAACTCACTTTATTTTTATCTATATTCTTCTTATAAATAAAATGCATTTCTTCATTCATTAAAAGATTTTTATTCTCATTTACAATTCCTTCCATCATTTCAAATACTGCTTTTGAAGGATCATTTAATATTTTTTTCATTTCACTCCTTGATTTTTTCCATCAATATTATTATAATTTCATGCTATTTATCAAGTTAAAACTAATTGGTATATACCACACAAAAAATTTAAATGATTTCTTAATTTTTAATATTTTGAAAATAAAATTTCGTATTGACTTATTCCGAGTTTATTTTCCAAAGAATTATTAATAATTCTTTTTAATTTATCATAATTAATTATTGACACTATCTTACTACAAAATAAATATTT
>JABSQU010000035.1 GCA_013215685.1 Mycoplasmatales bacterium
TACTTATTTTTTTTGCTTTAAAACTCTTTTTAATACATGTAAAAAACAGTAATATAAATAATTATATAATTTCATGTAATTTATTAAAAAACACAAATAGGGGCATTTTTGTATCAATTTTTGATTTTTTCTATCAATTTTGACATTTCATTTTTTTATTAATAAATATTATTCTAGTATAATTTAAAAATAAGGGAAAAATATTATATAGATATAAAAAGGAGAGGGGATGAAATTCATTTTGTATTTTAGGGAGAAATTAAAAAAAATAGCCAGCTTAAAATTTATTTTTGTTGGTATATTTTCTGTGATACTTTTATTAGTATCCTCAAGTTTAACTGCTTTTCATAACTTAAACAATTCAAACAATAACCAAAGCATAAGCGCAAATAAAAGTATTGCATCAAATTTAAATATTTCAGATGCTAAAAATATATATACTACAACTTCTTCAAAAAATTACTTAGATAATCAAAACGGTAATATTGAAGAAAAATATGAAATTCCTGAAAATATAGATTTAGCAATTGATGGAACAGGATTATCATTTAATAAAATTGAAACTGTTTCATTAGCTAATTTAGGAAAAATAAAAGAAGTTTTTTTCGATGAAATGACAGTTGAAGACAGCACAACAAAGTTGAATAAAATTTCCGAAATTCAACTTTTAGATTCTACTAATAAAAACATTGGTTACTATGTAGATGAAAAATATACTACAAATGATTCGATGAATCAAAAGACAAAATTATCGAATGATTTTTCTAATTTAAATAAAGTTTTAAACGATCAAGAAACAAAGATAAATAAATTTCATAGCCTTAATGATTTATCATCTTTTACTGTTTCTGAACCCGGACTTAAATACTTCCTTGGATTAAAACTTTTTACTCCCACTTACTTATCAAGTTTAATGATTAATACAAACTATACTTCAGGAAACTATTTTAAATTGAAATTTTTAACTGAGGATAATGTATTATGAGAATTATCAAATTCCTCAAATTATTTCCAAAAATCCGAAATTTTTTCCAATGGATTATCTTTAGGTTTAATAAGTGATTTTAGTTCAAAATGAAATGCTTCATATACATCTTTAATTGCTAGAACTTCATTAACTAATGTAATTGATGGAAAAGGATTTATTACGGGTTATTACAAAGGTGATATTGATGAAGTTATTGATGGAACTGAAAAATTGGACATTAACAAAGTTAAAATCGGATATATTTCAAAGTATGAACAAAAAAACTTTGATATGTTTGCAATATCTGACGATATTTCAGTTAAAGATTTTTTAATAAAAGCAAGTGGAAATGATGGTAAAGAATATATAAAATATTTAAGTGATAATAATTTAATTAAGAAAACTGGTGAAAATGTTAAATTTATTAATTCAAAACCAAAAGTAGTCGATTTTTCACTTAAAGCAATTTCTCCTTTTGATGGATTATTTAGACGATATAAATATGATAATGTCTACTTACAATATTCTAAAATTTGAGATAGTATAAATAAATTTAATAGATCAACTATACAGAAATTGAATTTTGAATATAGATTTCAAACTCCTGACTCTCAAAAGAAAATATCATGAATAAATGGATGGAGGAGATTCTATCCTGGCGACCCAAACAGAGACAGAATATTTGTTAATGGAATGTCGCATTTAAAAGAAAAATTTAACTTGCCAACACATACAGTAGTTAATATACCAATATACTTAGAAATAAGAGTTTATCTTTCATCCGGCTATGTATTTAGTGATTCAGGAACTAATTTCCAACGTCAAGTTTATGATAATTCAAACTTTACACATGAAGGTAAAAAATACAATTTCCAGCCGAATAATATTACAATTTCCCAGCAAAATGAAATTTTTGAAAATTCTCTTGATTTCATGGGAGAAGTGAAAACAATTCAATTAAAAATGAGACCAAACTCATTTTACTCTTCATCTAATACATCAATATTATCTGAACTTAAAATTCTTGATGAAAATGGTCAAAATGTCAATTATTCAATATTGAGTCAATGATTATATGATGTTAATTCTCCTAATGTAAGAAAAAATCCTTCATCAAAAGAGGACAATGAATTGTCTCATGACATTCTTACTGATAATAATTGGGATTTAAAGAAGAGTTACAATGATAGATTAAATGATAATATAACAAATAATGAATTTGGTTGAGATACATCAATACCTAATAAAAATTCAGGAATACCCATTATTAAATCTAGTTTTAATTCTAAAAAAAGAATACTTTCTAATTTTAAAACTGAGAGAAATAATAATTTACCAGCATTATTAATTAGATTAGATACACCAAAAACTTTAAGTAAAGTAATGTATATGAATTATGGGCAAGAAAGAGAATTTATTATGGAATTTTTTGATCCAAATGGTAATTCATGAATCCCTAAAACATATAATTCTTCTGCAAATAGGAATGATTCAGATGAAAAAAATATAAATTATAAATATCCACTTTCAAATAATACTTTTAAAGGTTATGAATTCGAAAAAAATTGAAGAATTTTTGGAGAAAAAGCAAATTCATGAAAACCATTGCTTGATTCTTCTGAATCATCAGTAGTAAATCCTGATAGTTTATCAGAAATTGGAGAAGTATTTTCAGGAGAATTTTCAATTCCTGCCTATGGTTCAAATTCAAATGATGATAGAATATATGTTAATAGTCTAAAATTCTATGATGATGAAGAAAATGAATTAGAATGAGAAATTTATAATGGTGGAATGTTTTCTCCTAATAAGCCAACAAATTTACAATCTGGTGAAGAAATTCATAAAAAGCTAACAGAGAATGATGATGAAGGCCTAAGAATAAGTGATTTTCTTGTCCAACATTGACCATGCTGTTATAATAAAACGCTTTATTATAAAGATTATTTATTTGCTCGGCAAAATTTCAGACACAGATTTAACTTTAGATTCAAAGATCAAAAACCACATAAGATTAGCAAAATAACTATTGGGACAAAATTACTATATTCAGACAATAATTTTGTGAATTACAGTGACTTTCACGCTGCTGATGTTCTTTTATATGGAGCAAATGCTTATTATGAATTAGATAATTTTAATCCTTCTAAAAACGGGGCTGTTCACAAAAATAATGTAAATTCAATGGCGGAATTAAATATTGGCATTAATGGTTCATCATCATGGATAAGAAATGAGTATATAAATGCAAAATTTAGTTTATATGGTGGTTTTGCTGATTTTGAAAAAGAATTATTAACAGAATACAAATTGATGATATTTAATGAAATAAGTGGAGAGTGAGAAAACACAAATAATTTTAAATTTAAGAATATTTTAAATATCAATGATATTAGATTCAGAATATTTAAAAGAAGCAATTCAATTTTTATGAATGGAAAATACTTTAAGGAACTAAAATTATCATTACCATCCGAAATTAAAATAGAAGATAAAATTTCGACTGTTGAATCATCATCAATAGAATACTATTTGAGTTCAACAGAAGTTATCGGTATTGAAGATGAAGGTATTTTTGTTGAATCAAAGGAAATGTCGTATGACAAAAATATCTTTGGAGTTAAATATGAGGTCATAAAATCAGATGGAACTGTATTATCATATTTAGAACCTCCAAAAAATTTATCGAATGGAGATAGAGTAGTAACAGTATTTTTTACAAAAAATGGACAAGAGATAATTGATATAAAAAGAGATGGTACAAAAGTAAATATTGGGCGTTTCTATAAAATAGAACACCCTATAATAAGCAGCCTTCCTGATTCAAAAGATAATCAATTATTAAGTGAAATTCCAAATATTAGTGAATATATAAATGACTCAACAAAATTTAATGCAAGTTTTGTTGGTGTTAATGGACAAGCATCTGCATCTGCTGATTTTATAAATGAATTATCTTCAATTGAAAATAAATCAAATAAAATAGACCTAATAATTAAAGTTGTTAATAATAACTCAACTAATTATCTGACTTTTGAACAATTTAAAAATTACAATAAATTTAATAATGATACTGAAATTGAAATATTTTTATCATCATTAGGTGGAGAAACATTTTCATACAATGACTTAAGTTTAATTTCTAGGTATAGTATATTTAAAAGCGACATGCAAACAATTTCTGTTTTACAAAATCCCAATTTTATCAATGAAAGTGCATCTACTATAATTTTTGAAATTGAAAAATCAATTGGTAAAAATGTAATTTCTGATCCAACAACAAAAAAGAACTTCTTTGAACTGGATAAAACACAATTATTAAATTTGAGCAATAAATACAATGATATGTTTGATATATCGTTAGTTATGTCACCTATTAATAAAAATGATAGAACATATAGCTTTGAATCAATTAATGCATTACCAAATAGATTAGAAACAGGATATATTGCTAACTTCTTTGTATTTACTAAAACAGGAAACGTTTTTGGAAATCAAAGCAACTATTTAAAAGTTAACCAAACTGAAAAATTATCAAAAAGAATCACATTAGATGATATTGTGTCTAAAGATAGTTCAGCATCAAGATTATTACCTTATTATGAAAATACAATAGATGTTATCCCTGATAATATTAGAGAAATAACAAACATATTTGGTGAACTAAATAATGAGTGAATTGATAATATGGTAAATTCAAATTACCAAATGATAATTAAAATAGACTCAACAGAATATTTAATCAATAAAAATGGAATAAAAAATACAGTAAGCAATAAAAGAGTTAATTCAATTCATTTCATTAATGGAAAATTTTATTCAATCACGATTAAACCTGAGGAAAATTATAGTTGAATATCAACAAGAGATGATTCAGTGGTTCCATCAGAAATTTCAAAAACCGGAGTAGCGAATTCATTTTACAATCCTAATAAGGTTTCAAATTTAATTCCAGATATTTATTTATCAATTTTTAGTCACGACGAATCATATTATTTTGTAGATAAAGATAACAATAGATCAAGCTTTCTAATAAATGAATCAAGTTTTAATGATTCTGAATATGAAATAAAATATTTATCATTAAAAAGTGATGACATAATTTTCAATGGACAAAATATTGACAACATTTCAAATGGATTAATAGAAAAAGATAAATTCAAAACAGCTAATTTTAATTTCAAAAAGGGTGATTGATTAATTTTAACGATAAAACCAAAAACCGATGAAATGAAACTTGATGGATACTTAAATTATTATGTTAAATATATTAAAATACCAAAAATTGCTGAATTACAAAATCACAATTTACTTCCTAAAAAAGAAGATATTAAATATATATTTTCTTCACAAATTCCAGAAAATGGATCTACTGAATCTCATCAAATTATGGGTAATACTCTAAATTGAAATGATTTAACTAAAAATGGAAATACAATTTCAGCAATTGTAAAAGCTCCAGATGGAACAATTTTAAGAGAATTAGAAGACATAACAGGACCTATTCGAGATTTAAATGAAGGCGAAGAAATTACCATTAAAATCGATAGAGGAATTTATTCGTGATGAGAAGATGAAAATGGTAAAATCATCACTTCAATTGAAAGTTCTTACATTGTGCCTCCTACTCCATCAATGAAATTTATAAAAAATGCAAATTTAAATAAAGATAAATTTAGTTCTAAAATTTCTTATGGAGGTGGTGAAGAAAAGGTTCAATTCTATTTAACAAATAATGTAATTGGTTCAGAATTATTGCCAGACAATTTCGATTGGGAAAAAGATTCAGCATGAACAATTATTATTAGTATTTATGACAATGATGATAATTTAATTGATATTTCAACTGTAATTCCAACTTTTGAATCTGCTGACAAATTAAAAGATATCAAATTGGAAAACTATTTAAATGCCAATAATGGCTACAAATATTCTCTTAGTTTACAAGGAATAAATGGAGTTCAATTTGGGGATGAAAATAATAGTACTGATATCTTGGAAATTATCCCTAAAACTGAAATAACAGGATTATATAAAGATTTCTTTAATGTTGTTAATATTTCTACTGCGTCAACTCCGGTTATAACAGGTATTTCCGATATTGTGACAGGAATAGATTCATTATGAGATATTTACGATGATAATAGCGATGCATTTGATCCAATTGATGGATTAAAAATTGATGTAAATCACAAAAAAGCAGGAGTAAGTGATGAGATTTTGACGCAAAATAAAAGAACTTTTGATAATCCAATTAAAAATGGCGATACAATAACATTAAGCATTAAACCAAATCATAATAAATATATGATTGATCCGCAAAATATTATATTTGATGATGTTAATGGCACAACATCGATTGATTCAAATGACATATTTGTAAAAGAATATATCATTTCTGATTTACCTCTTGGAATAAATAATAGTGTTTTGGATAAATATATAAATTCAAAAAATAATATGATAAATATTGTTTATACAGAAAACTGATATTTATTTAAAGCTAAAAATCATTTGAATACTGTCATGGATGATATTAAGAAAGATAATTTAGAGATTTATTTCGAAATATTTAGTGAAAATAATGATTTGATAGACACAATAGGGTTTGATGATCTTTCTGAAGGGTATCGAGTTGAAAAAGATAAAATTGGGATTTCATCATTTATCAGAACTTCAATTAGATCTAGAAATGGATATAAGATTTATAGTCAAGATTCTTCAAATCCGAATAATGTTGTAATAATAAATCAGGAAAATATTTTAAACGAAACTGTTCAAGATGTTAATACATTTGATGATTTAGACATAGCTACATTAGAGTATGATAAAGATTACCAAAAAATAGATAATTATCATTTATCAATTAAAGTTTTAGATGAAGCAATTATTGATAAATTAAAATCTCAAGAGATAACTGTTGAAGCAAATATCGTTTCAGAATCCGGATCACAAAAATTTGATATTATGTATTCTAATTTAGAAGATGATTCTCAAAAAAATGTCTTCTTAATTGAAGAGGAAGCACCTACCTGAAAACTAATATTACAATTTGGTAGCTTAAAATCTATTAATGATAATGATGAAATTAATGAAATTAATATTGAATTTAAGATGAAAGATTTTTCATTGGATAAATTTGTGAATATTTCAAATACAGAAAATATGAATAAAATTTCGAGAGTAAAAGAGTTTATCTTTTATGAAAACATTGTTTCAATTCCATCTATTTGAAATAATAATTATTATCCAACTGTCAAAGAAGGTTCATATGAAAATAATGTTGATTTAATTTTTGGAGATAATGTTAAGAGCTTATTTGTTAAACCAACACTTCAAAATGATTTCTACTACTCTATATACATTTATAATGAGAAAAACAATTATATTGGAAAAATTGAAAATATCTTTGATTGATCACCAAATTCATCAGATAGAACAATTAATTTTGACTTAATAAAGACTAAATTAAATAATTTTAGTAATAAGGATTACACCCTAGTATTCGAAGCCGATATTTGAATCGATGGAAATTCTTCAGGAGAAAAAATATTTGATAGGAGCAAAACTGCAAGGAATAACATTCCAGCGTTAGGAAATGACACTTTAGTAAGTCAATATGTGACTCATGTAAAACTTTCCGATATTAAAATTGTGAACGTAATTAGTAAATCTATTTGGAATACTTTTGTCACCAGTTCTTTCTCAGGGCCAAAAGGAGATTTACCAGGACAAATATTTGATACTTTAAAAGATCTTCCAGATGCAATTTATATTTCACTATTGTTAAAGAACCAAAATGGAGATTTAATATCAGAAGGAAATAACTTAGATAATTCTAATATAATCAAATGAATAGAAGACAATATTCTTAAAAATGGATTAATTAATAATGATTGACAGTTAAGTGTGAAATTCACTTCAAAAAATGGTGATTTACTGAAATATGGACCTACAACGCCAAGTCTTGAAATTACAAAAAACATTATTTTCAAAAATATTAAAGGAATTATTCGTATTATAAATAATTTAGGAGATGATGACTTTAAATATACTCCAATAAAAAATGGATTTACTCCAATATTCGATTATGAAAGAATTTTTGGAAAAAATTATGATTCAATTTCTGATAAATTACTTTTTGACCTTAAATTAATTTCTTCAGTATCCAATCAAACATTACTTGAATCTAAAAATATAAAAACCATTAATGATGTATTGGAATTTATCAAACAAGCAACTATCGATGGGACATTTAAAGTTAATGACTATATTGATTTAAAAATTCATATTGATAATAATGTTAAATTTGTTTTTGATAATTTAGGTAATACAACAACTATTTCAAAATTATATTTATTTAATGAAGAAAACATAATTAAAAATTTAATAAGTATATCTCCCATTGAAAAGGAAACTTATACAAAGCACACTTTAGATAATGGAGAAAAAGTTTCAATTTCAGGCTACGATAAACTTCTTTTAGGAGGAACAATTCAATACTATAATGAATTAGGATTAGATGTAATTGTTTCTATAAATGGAGTATTGTTTAAAAATGAAGCATCATTACCAAACGTTTCAAATGGAAATTATATATCTATTACAATAGTTCCTAAAGAACCATTCAAATCTTCTATTTTAATAGAGAATGTAAGTAATGACCCAATTTCTCAATACTCTATTTCATTTATTATTGAAAAAATGCTTGAGCCAGTTGCAATAAATGAACCAGATGAACTTAAATTAACTAATAGTGAAAATGCGAGCGGTACATTAGACATTGACTGAATTAATAATCAAGAAAATTTGTTAATCAAGTATCATATAAAAAGAAGAAAAAAATCTGATTGAGAAGTTTCAGAAATATTACCTTTTGATTTAGAAAACGGAGATGAAGTTTACATAGAAATAATTCCAAAAACTGGTTATATTCTTTCAGATAAAAATGGAAAATTTTCAAAAAATATTTCTACAAAAAGCTTAAAATTAGATAGTTTAACAAGTGAAGTAAAAGAACCAATTTTTGAAGACAATTTAGTTATGAAAATTTCAGAAAATGGAGATATATCTGTTTTAGATAATTATTTATTAGGATTGAATTATTGAGTCATAATTACATATGATGATGCAACAACTATAAGAAAAGATATTTCAAGTAATCAATATATAAAAATTGAGGATTTTAAAAACGGCACATCAATTGCTAAAACAATTCAAGTTTTTTCAAGTACGCAAAGCGTTAATGATTTCTTTAATTATGATTTAAAGAAAAGAGAAGTTGAATCAAGAATCTATAAATTATTTACTGAAATAATTGAACCAAGTGATTTTATAGTAGAAATTTCTGAAATGAAACAAAACAGCTTTGGAACATTTGAAATTATTGATAAAGTTCCTGCTAATCTTAAAAGTATACTGAAAATTTCATATTCAATAGATGGAATTAATTTTAGTGATGAGATTCCAACACAAATTCCTCCTGGAACTAAAATTGTCGAAAAAATAGTACCGTTGCTAAGCAATGCAATAATAATTTCATCAGATAGTAATGAATTTAATCAAGTTATTTATAGTAAAGATAGAATTATTGGGTCAGACACTATAGACACGATACCTAATTTAGTAAATCCTAAAATTATAGGTGCTAATAAGAATTCGTTCTTATCAATTCAAGATCAAACAGTTAAATGAATTGAAGAAAATAACTTAGAACTATTTGGGGATATTTATAATAAAAATGGAGACTTTATTAAGAGAGTTAAAATTGATGATACAATTACACAAATCGATGCATCTAATGGAGATCAATTAAGTTTAGTATCAATTCCAAAAGAAGGATATTTCTTCATAAATGGTGAAGAAAGTGTATATCAAAATGTAGACGTTGATAATTTACCCGAAGACAAGAATGAATCAATTCTATTTGGAACAATAGCAATAGGCTCATTCCTTGCATTAGGTTCATTAGGATTTGGAGTTTTAATTTTCATGAGAAGAAGAAGAAATTAAGCTTAATACTATAAGTATAGCTTATTTTTTTTAAATATAATATTTAAAAAAATAGTATAATTTATATGTTAAACGGGGAAAAGATGAGGTGTTTCAAATTGAAGAAGACTAAATGGAGTAAGAGAATAACTGTATTCATTTTTTCATTAATGGCAATATTCTTGTCATTAAGTATTTTTAGTACCAATAATAATTATCAAGAAATACAAACTCAACAAAAAAATGAAGTAAGTATTTTAGAAAATGCACAAAACAGTATAGAAAATTCATTTTCTAGATATGTTAATAAAAATGAAGAAAATAATGGTAAATCATTAATTTCAATTTACTCTGCAATAGGAGATCAAGATATAAAAACATCAAATGGTGCTCTTGCTGCAAATTCAAGCAATGACTTTGACTTGCTTCATAAATTAGAACAATTAAATTTAGATTTTAAAGATAATAGACTTTCTGGAGTAAGTAATGATTTAAGAATCATTGTAAATAATTTTGACGATCAAGATTTTAAAGACTTAAAATTTTTATCAATTCTTAATAATCTTAATTCATTAATAACCACAAAACATATTTATTTTTGAAACACCCCAAAAATGCAAAATTGATCATTTCAGATACAGTGTCCCTTCGGCATTGATCTGAAATATAAAAATCAACACAAGTTTTGTTCCTAAAAAATCATTTAGGTACCAAATTTTTTTTTCAATTTTCATGAATAACCAGAAAACATATGTATTTTTGAAACACCCTAAAAACGCAAAATTGATAATTTCGGCTACAGTGTGAACTTGGCAATCATCTGAAATATAAAAATCAACAAAGTTTTGTTCATAAAAAA
>JABSQU010000036.1 GCA_013215685.1 Mycoplasmatales bacterium
AAAAAATAAATAATTTTAATATTGACTTGTTATAATATGAATATAAAAATAAAATCTATTTATATAGATTTTATTTTTATAATTTGAAGTTTTCAAGATAAATCAATATTAAAACATATGCATAATATATGTGTGTGCATTTAAATAAATTGAAAGGATTTAAAGTTATAAATAAAAGAGTAAATTCAAAAAATAGAAAAATGAAAAAAATATTTCATTAATCTTTTCTTCAATTTTAATTAGTCCACTTGTGAATTTCATGTGGTTTTTCAAAGGAAAAAATGATAAGAAAATAAAACAAATAAAAGAAAATGATTTGTTAAATCAAATAAAGCCAATTGGTGTTAATGGCAAGATCGCTTTTACAATACCAACATTTGAGTATGTTAATGTAAGTGCAAATAAAGTGTCTGGAGAACTAAGTAATGGAGAAATTACATATAAAATGGATTCCAGAGAAAAAAAGGAAATCAATCTGGAAATAAATAATGATAAATTAATTTGAATAAGATAATCTTTATGTATTAAAGATATTTATGAAAATGAAAATTAATGAAAATTTGTTATAAAAATATAAGTTATGTATACATGTTTTTTTGCTAAAATTTTAATAAGGAAAGTGTCCAAAGGGGAGGCATGAAAAAAAGAATTACTCTAGCAATCGGCACTTTGGCAATGACGTCATTACCGCTTGCTACATTAGCATTAGAAAATAACAATAAAAATGAAATATATAATTCATTTAAATCAGTGTCAAATGAAATTTCCCAGTCAGGTGTTAAAAAACTAAACGATAATTTTGTAAATGATTATTGAATAGCAAAAAATAACATTAAAATGGAAATTACTCAATCAGAAAATTGAGTTAATGAATGATTTAAAGATTCTCCTGAAGAATTTGCCCTAAAAGAAGAAATGAATTTTATTTCTTCTCCTTTTAGGTTAGATTTCGAAGGATTTGATCGTAGATTGAATATTACTGAATTGAAAAATTTAAGAAATTTTGATTTTTCAGATAATAAAATAGAAATTGAAATTACTTTAACAGAGGATCAATATCAAAAATTTCAATCAGGAATTTGAAAAACACCGTCTAATACAATATTTAATATTTATAAAGAAAAAAATATATTCAATTGAGTAAAGAATAAGCAAATTATTAAATATGAAGACATTACAGAAAGTGATTTAGAAAATAATCTAATCGATTTAATTCATTACTTTGAAAGAGATAATCAAAACGAAACACCATTCGTTTATAATGAAGAGCTTAAACGATATAGAAGGTTAGATTATGAAATAATGTCATTCTATAGTTTAAATGGAGAAAATTCACCGGAAATTCAAAATGATATAAATAAAAAAGCCAATCAATTAATTGATAGAAATCTAAACCTTGATTATTATAAGGATTATTATAAATCAGTTTTTAGTGGCATTAATTACAATTTGACAAAATTAACTGATTTATATAATAAATATAAATCAATAGCATTAGATAGTGAAAATAATATACCTTTAGAAAATATTTACAGATCATTTTTAGAGGAATCAAAACCACTTCAAGAAAAATTAGAAATAGACTCTGAATTTTTCTTAGCAAAAGAAATTATAAATAATAAAATAAATAATTCTGATTATGAAAATTTTAAGATTGTTGCAAATGCATTTAAGTCATATATTGATAATGATTCAGTAAAATCAATATTTGATGACCATAACAAACATTTAGAATTTTTTGAAAATCAAAATAAACTTATTGATCAAACATCGAGATTTGCAAAAAGTAGTTTTTTACAAACTAGAATAAGATTTAAAGAATTTCTCGAAGGTTATATGATTGAAATTGATAATTATTTAGAAAAAGATAAAACAAAAAAAACGTTACGTTCAACTTATTGGTACTCTGATGATTTTAAACCAAATACAGAAGTAATATCTACATATTTTACTGATGTTTATTATAAAGGAAAAACATTTACAAAAATTACTAATGAAAATTATAAAAAATTCAATCTTGAATTTTTCAAACAATGATCAAAAGAAAATTATTATAGTTACTGAATGAGTCATCCTGATGTAACAGTTTATGAAAATCCTAGATTACAGTTATCAAACAGAGCTAACGAATTAAGCTATTTCTTTAAAAATTGAAGAAAAGGTACAGTTTGAGATAATCCTGATTGAAATTCTTTAGTTGCAAAAATATATAACAATATATATTTCACAAATATGGGGTCAGATTTAGGTTATACAGTAACTTATAATCCTAATATTTCAGAAAATATAAAAATCGTTAAACTTGATAGAGTTAATGATAGAGGTACAGGCAAAGTGAATCAAACAGCAGGTTTAGTTGATTTTGATGAAGGATACCGAAAAGTTGGAAGGCCAATTAATTCATTTGTTGAATTTGCAATTGTTGGATTAAATGGTGTAAAAATTGAAAATGGCGAAGAAGTTTATATTGGAGAAGAAAGCAATGATGGAAATCCATTAAAATCATCAATTAGTATTATAAAAATGCCAGTTAAACCAAAAGCACATCTTTCAATTAAAAAATTAGAAGATTTCCAGCACGAGTTATATCAAGTGGAAAAAGAAGTTTCAAATGAAAAATGATTTAATTGATATCAAGAAAGTGATGAAGTTGATTATATTCTTGATAGTTACAATAGAGGTTCAAATCTATTCAGTATTTATAATTTCTATAATTCATTTGCGCATTACTATGATTTAATGAAAAATAGTCGTCAAACTAGAATGAGAAATCTTACTGATGCAGAAATTATCGATGGTTTTAACAAAGCGTCGTTCACTGAAAAAGATGAGGCACTTGCTAAATTAGGTTATCGTGATAAAATTAATTTTTCATTACATATCGATAATTTGAAAAATCATTATGTTATAGCCAAATATAAAAATCGATTTGGTATAAATATTGAAAAATCTATTCGAATAGATGATGCATATAAATTGGATAATGCAAAGTATAATAAAATTGTTTTAGCAAATGATTATTACAAAGAATTTTTGAAATATAGAGATTGAAAAAATTCTAGAGGTAATTTTTCAATAAATGATATAAAAGATGATTTTAATTATAAATCTCGTGATGAATCAAGAAAAGATCAAGAAATATATGAATCATTTGGAGGATTAATTCCAAAAATAAAGACAGAAGGAATAAGTGGTAGAGTCACAAAATTAGAACTTGTTGATTCTGGTGAAATTTATATTGATCGTTCTAGAATTAGCTATAAAAATTATTGAGCTAACTACAATGAGCCATTAAATGAAGCTTTAAAATCAAAAACAAAATTGGAAAAAATTGATTATTTAGTATATAGATATTTCAATGCATTTTTAGCTTGAAAACGTCAATCATATGAAATATTACTTGAAAAAGCTTTTATGCCTGATAAAGTTAAATACTATGATAATAATGCAGAAAAAATGAAGATATATTTTAAAGAATTTGAAAATGGTTGATACATTAACAAATGAGAAGAACCTAATAATATAAGAAAGGCATTGAAAGAACTTGGATTAAAGAATTTTAAATTCATTATTCATAAAAATGAGCACGAATACGAAAAATTTGATGGATATCATTGAGATGCATTTTTCACTTATAAAACCGAAAATAAAAATAATTTAAACACTAGTAGAGATATTTTCTTAAATAGAAATATACATGTTTTTGATCAAGATACTGATACAAAAGTTTCATTTGGAATCCCGCATGGAGACTATAATCCAAATGCAGTTATAGAAAGACATGTAGAAGACTATCCATGATTCCCTAAATATTTATCATTTTACTTTGATAGAAGCACAATAGATAATGCAACTACATATGAATATAGTGATGTATTGTCCGTTCAAAATGGTAGAGGAAATTATGAATGGTTAATGACGATATTAGATGAAAGTAGAATAAATTGAAGTAGACATGCAGACAGAAGAAAATCAAGAGAAACTTGAGAAAAAGCAACTAGAATTCTTATAGATGCAATAACAAACCCAATTGGGTGAGCTATAGAAAAAGCCGGAGGTCCAGAAATTTTAGGTGTTATCGGAGGAATTGCTTTGGGATTTGTACCAATTCCTGGATATCAAGAATTCACCGCTTTAGTTGGTACCTCTGATCTTATAATTGATTTAGCAAATGGAGGATTTAGTCCAGAAAAAATTTCTTCAGTATTTCTTGAATCAATGGGTATGCTTTCATCATTTAGATCATTAACTTCTGCTAATTTCAGAAATTCAGTAAACTATAATTCGAAATCAAAGATTGATAGTTTTGCTGAAAATAATGATTTAAATTTAGATGCAAAAACAAAATTAGATAATGTAATTAATAGAAATAATGTTAACAATATTAAAAAATCGAATATTTCTCTAAGTGATACACAAATACAAATAGCAAATAAAGGTATTGACGATATGAAACTTTTTGATTCATTTGATTTAAATAATTTAGGTGCAGTTGGAGGAAGAGAATATATTGTCTATCCAGTAACCACGAAGCAAGTAAAAAGCAATTATGATTTTTTTGAAAATGGCGGAAGCAATCCAGCAAGAAACCCTAATAGAAATCGAAGACCTAAAAATTGAGGTCTTTTAGGTGGTGCTCCAAACGACCCTAGATCAAATATAGATATTTTAGCAACTAATCTGAAAGACTGATTGGCGAGTGGTGATTTAAAAAGTATAAGAGGGAATGCCCTTCAAGAAGGAACTTGAAGTTATTTATGAGCATCAGCAAAAATAGATACCTTTCAAAATTCAATGTATTACATGAAGAATAGATATCATGTAATACCAAACAATCATATAGATTTCGGAGTATCATTAATGACACATGATCAGCTTATTGCTTTAAAAAATGATGAATCATTATTATGATCAAATAATTTAATTGATTTTATTGATAAAAAAGCAAACTTAAGAGATGGAGAAACTGGAGCTTGAATCCATCCTCAATTTTCCACTATGATTGATTCAATGCCAGAATACGAAAATTTTAGAAAACTTGTTAAAACTTTTGATACAGAATTAACAAACAGTTTTGAACAATATAATTATGATGAAAATGCCTTTAAAAATAGAGTTATTGATAGATGAGAAATGGAAATTGAAAAGGATAATACTAGATATCATGGTGATAATTCACATCTTAAATGACGTTATAATCGTGAAGATTTGGAGAATTATTATAATATTAAAAACGAATTAAGAGATGCAGGATATATTGAATTTCTTGATAGATCATTTGTAGATCGATATTTCGATTCAAATCTTGAACTAGCATGATCATTTAGGTATACTGATTCAAAACTAAAAGATGTAATAAAAAGACAGTCAAGTATTATTATGGGAATAGCATTTGATGCCCCTATATCCCCAATAGGTTCTATCCCAGATGTAAGAAATTATTTAGGATCTCCGTGATATATGGATTTTTTTGGATGAATAAACTAAAACAATAAATAAAAAACAAAAAGAACAAGCAATTTATTTGTTCTTTTTATTTTTTTTAACTATTTTCTTAAGTTCTCCAAGAATTTTTCCTAAAGACATTATTCCATATTCAGAAATGTCTTCAAATTCTGATCATTCGTTATCTGATTTTCCAAATTTAAATGAATAATAAAGTTTTTCATTTTCTTCTTTAAATCTGTATCCTTTTTTCTTATAAACGAATTCATTTTTTTTCTCTTCTTCAAGAATTTTTTTGATATCTCTCTTTAAAACTAATCTTTGTTTAATTAAACTCATTTTAAACCCCTTTTTTTAATTTACTAAATAATTATAATTGAAAAAAATCAAAAAATAAAAAATCATTATTGTCAAATTAAATTAATCAATTCAGGCATGTCTACGAACGGATTTCTAAGACCATTTTCGGCTTCTGCAATTTTTCCATTTCTATCAATATCAAATTGACTTAATTTATCATTCAAAGATCAATTTTTATAAATATTTAAATACGGTTGCTTTACATAGGGGAATTTTTGTTCTAATATTGGAAAGGCGTTTTCATTGTGTTCATTAGAATGAAAATCATTTCATGTTAATTGAAAATAAAATATTGCTCTAGCTACATCTCCTTTAAAATAATCAATAGGCTCAAAAATTTGAATACCATTAATGTCTTCTCCATATTTTGATCCGTTTTTTGAAATTGATGAAACCTCTGAAACAACATTAAATGGCCTATTTCCTCTATTTGCATTTACTTTAGAATCTGTTGGGAAAATAAAGTGAGCATCATTATGAATTGGATATTTGGAACTTTTACCAAAGTAAGATTGTGGGACTATGTGTTCTCTATTGTAAGAAGATCCTTCTGGACCACTTTTACCTCTATTTTGATCTGTTCCTGGTAAAAAATTATATGGGTCTTTTTTTCCTACAATTTCAGAATAAATATCAAAAATAGTATTGTCTTTTTCATCATATTCATCTATAAATGCGGTTTTATATATTTCTCATAGTTTACCATATGAGCCAACGCCATCTCTATATTTTTTTTGAATATCACGCAATTCATTAAACAATTTTTCTCCTCTTGAGTCAGTGTTTAATGATGAATAATAACCATTGTATTTCTCTTTTAAAGTAGAAATATCATTTATTGAATTATTGTTTTTATCATTATTATTTTTTTCGCTTGAATTTTCAATATTTTTTGATCCACAAGATGCCACAATCACTATTGGTGAAATGATTAATATCGCAGATCCTATTTTAATTATTTTTTTCATTCTTTACCTTTCTTTTATTTTTACTTCTCATCTTTATTATATTAGATTTTTCTGTATGTACAAGTTGAATATCAATATTTTAAAAAAAACCAATAATTAAATTGGTTTTTATTCGTTATTTACTATTGGCTCATAATAATCTTTAGATATATTTTTCTTTCTTATATTTAATAAGTATAAAAACATTCCGAACGATATTATTAAAAATGGGAGAACGATTGTTGTCACTATACCTAATAATCAATCGGCATCTCTATTTATTGCACTAACGATAGGATTATAAATGACTGAAAAAAGTACCAAAGAAATGAAAAATAGAAAAAAGGAACTAATTAAAATTGATAAATATTTGTTTTTTATCATTATATTGTCTGTTTTGTAATTCTTTAATCTAAGTATAATTTGAGAAATGGCCGTTAATCCATAAGCTAAAATCACACCAATTGAAACTGCATTCATCAAACTACTTAATATACTATCAACTGATGACGATTCAAATGTAAGAGTATTTATCATCGAAAAAGTATAATAAGCTATTACAATTGATAAATTTATAATGCCCATAACATAAAAACCTCCATATTTATTTTTCTTGAAAAATACTGATGGTAATAATTCTTTGGGTGTAGATTCGACTAAAATTTTTGCTGAAAATTCCGTTAAAACAGAATAAGCAATTATTTTTCTTAGAGTTTCAAGACCTGCATATATTCTTACAAAAGCTTCATGATCAATTCCTCAAGAATTTCTTCAAACTTCATATGGAGCAGTTGCTACTCCTCCAATATTTTTAATATTTGTAGAAGAAATTATAACAATTGTTGTAATTATAAAGAATGATGTTATTAATGCAACGGCAATAATAGCCCCTTTTCTAAAAGATGAATTATTTTTACTTTTTCCAATATAAGTAGTTATTGCCTCCATTCCGGCAAGGGAAAATAGAAGTCATGCAAATCCAGAAAGAAGACTAACAAAATTATCAAATGTATTTTTATCACTTTTTCAAATATGTTCAGATCCAATTCCATCATTAAATGATCCATAATTTTCTCCTGCAATTGCCCCAACTACTCCAACAAATATAAATAGAGCAATAAGAGATAATGCTGCAATTGTTAATGAAGAGGAAATTCCCTTAAGTTTTGAAACACCAAATTGAGATATAAAAAAATAAATAATCCCCATTATAATTGCTAAAAATGATGCTAATCATTTGTAATCACCATTTAATCGATTTTCTCCAAAAATTAAATAAGATACTGAAACTGGAACAGAAGTATAAATGGCCAATAAGATTAGTAAATACGTCATGTAATATGTCCATGAAACTAAAAAAGCAATTTTTTTATTAGTAACTGTTGAAGTTCATTTAAAAATTCCATTTTTCTTACTATCTTTATTTTCTTTTGTTTTGACGCCAGAAAGCTCAATTAAAACAATTGAAAAAGGAATCATTATTACAACTGCCGCAACAATTCATAAAATAATGGAGAAATTTCCATATTTTATCAGCCCGTTTGTGGCTCCATTAAATCCTGCTACTACATTAAAAATTAATAACGCAATAGCAATTGATCCAAGAGATAAATTTTTTTTATTTTTACTAAAAAAATTTTTTATTTTCATATATCGCCTTTCTACTTAAAATTTAAAAATTAATATCCTAATTATTATATACAAATATTAAAATATAAAATTAGTTAAAATTTCTTTTGACTTTTTTTCTGGATAATATATGTATAAAAAATCTTTTGCTCTTGTAATAGCAGTATAAAGCATTTTAGACTCAATTCATCTTCTACTAAAATACAATATTGGTGTTTTATATTCCGACCCTTGTGCTTTATGAATCGTTATAGCATATGCAAGTTCTATTTGTGATCTAGTTTTTTTATTAATAGGCAAATAAAATTCTTTTTTTGTTTCAGGATTAATAAATTTGTAACAATTTCTTATTTGAGATGATGATTTTTTAACATGATTGAATAAACGTCTTTTTATTTTTCCTAAATATATTCCCGTAGTGCCATTGGTTATATTTCACTCTCACATGTTTTTGACAATTATAATTTTGTCATTTAGATGAATCGGAGAATGATTTTCGTATTTTTTTAGTGAATCATTTCAAATCATTGAGTAAAAATCTGGCTTATCATTTATATTCATTAATTCCTTTATTTTTATATTAAGATCCAATGATCCTTCAGACATATTTCTTCTTGGTGTTATCATTTGAATATCACTATTTTTTGCAACCATTTCAATAGCTTCTTTTTTAGTAATAAATTTAATATTAGGATATTCCTTTCATGTATCAAGATATCCCTTTTCTCTAACAAATTTTGACATATCTAAAATTCCGCTTCCATTTTTACTCCTATGAATATTAATAAGTTCTGTTTTTATGGAATCTACTTGACTTAAAAAATTCATAAAAGGTTTTCCATGGCCAATTGGTTCTAATTGACCGGGATCGCCTACAAAAACAATTTTTTTATTTTTCAAATTTTGTGAATTATCTCAAATTCTCATTATTTCATCTCAAATTTCATCGTTAATCATCGATGCTTCATCAACAATAACGCACTCTTTTTCATTAATTTGATTTTTGGAAAATCCTAATATTTCAATTTTTCCTCCGGGTTTTTCAATAATAATTGGCTCTAATCAGGAATGAATTGTTTTCCCTTTAATTATTTGAGCCGCTCTCCCAGTTGGTGCTATTCTAGATATATTTCAATTTAAATTTTCAAGTTGATAAGATATTTCTTGAATTGTTAAGCTTTTCCCAGTACCTGCAAAACCACTAATTGCACTTATTTCATTTTTAAGAACCATATTTATTGCTTTCTTTTGATATTCATCAAGATCAATTGGTTTATGTTCATTTTCACTTGAAATAGATCAAACATCATTTGTAAAAAAAACATTATTGTTAGCATTTTTTCTTTTATTTTCGTGATTATTAGAGGGCAAATTCATGTCTTTTAATTTCTGACGATTTTTAAATTTTTTGGCCTCAGATGATGTAAGACCAAGAATTTTATATTCATTTTTTTTCGATAGTTTATGCAAAAACATTTCAACATAATCGCCAGTTTTTAATTGCTCAAGTAAACTTGCATTAAAAAAAGAAAAATTATGAATTTGCTTATATATTTTTTTATCAACATGATTTAAAAAAAGCTTATTTCCCTCACGATGAGAGAAATGATATGGTGAATATTTAATCGAAAAATCCTTGCTTATATCTTCATCATTTAATTCTTTTATTAAATCATTATTTTTTATATTTTCAATTCATAAATCTATTTCCTTCTTTACATTTGAAATGTCATTCATTTAAACTCCTCTTAATAAGATTTTATATAAAAATTATAAAAATCCAAAGAAATAAAAAAAATAGCAAATTAATATAAAAATTATCTTTGCTAAAATTTATTCTTTTATTATTTTTTAGTGTA
>JABSQU010000037.1 GCA_013215685.1 Mycoplasmatales bacterium
TTGTTTACTTATGATTTTGTAAGGAATTATGAAAAGCAGATTAATAACAAATGGAATTTTGAACATTATTATATCAACAATTATATTTATCGGTATAATAATTGATTTTGTTGGTGAACCGAAAGGATTTAGAGTTGTGTTTCAATTTATTTTATCATCAATTTATATAGCATCACTTATAATGGGAATAGTAACATTGGCAATGAAAAGGCATCCAAGTGCTAAAGGATTAACCATTTCTTCAGGAATATTAGCAATTTTAGGTTTTATACCCGTCTCATGTGCAGTTGTTTCATTTATAGGAGTTCACAAAATTAATTCATCAGAAGTTGAACAATAAAATTACTACTTTTAAAATGGCGATTTTTTTACATAGTTCATTATAAATTTATTAAATTATAAATATTAAATTCATATTAAGTCTTTTATAAAGATGCTATTTTAATTTGCCTTATAATTAAAAGAAGGGGATTTTATTTACTTATGACTTTGGAAAGGAATTATGAAAAACAGATTAATAACAAATGGAATTATAAATCTTATTATGACAATATTACTTTTAACTTTAATTGCAGGTGCTCTATTTGATATGTCATCATCATTGATGTCTAACATAGTAAAGATTTTTGGGGCTTTTAGTTTACCATCACTTATAATGGGAATAGTAACTTTGGCAATGAAAAGGCATCCAAGTGCTAAAGGATTAACCATTGCTTCTGGAATATTGGGAATTCTATCTATTCCGTTCGCGGGAGCAATTGTTTCATTTATAGGAGTTCACAAAATTAATTCATCAGAAGTTGAACAATAAAAATCACTACTTTTAAAATGGTGATTTTTTTAAATTAATATTTAGTTTTAATATGATTAAGGATTGTTTCATTAATTAATTCATCTTCAAGAGCATAATCAATATTAGCCTTTACAAATCCTTCCATTGATCCCAAATCATATCTAGTTCCTTTAAAGGTAAATGCAATAATTTCTTGTCCCATCTTCATTAAAGGTTCAAAAGCATCAACAACATTAATCTCATTTCCTACTCCTGGCTTTAAAGTTCTTAATAATGGCATTAATTCAGGAGTAAAAATGTATCTACCCAAAATTGCTTTATCAGAAGGGGCTTCCTCTGGTTTAGGTTTTTCCACCGCACCTTTAATTGCAAATTCATTTTTTAAAGCATCTAATTGATTTTTAGGATTCATAACTCCATACTTTGAAATATCTTTTTTAGGAATCGATTGAACACCTAAGACAGAATTTCCTGTTCTATAATAAACTTCCATTAATTGTTTAAGAGCAGGGACCTTAGATTTTATAAGGTCATCGCCAAGTATTACCCCAAAAGGCTCGTTATCAATCAAGTCGGCTGCAGAAAATATAGCATGGCCAAGTCCTAATTGTTCATTTTGAATTGCAATTGATATTTTAGCAAGAGAATTAGTTTCTTTCACTTTATGTAAAAATTCAATTTTTCCCGATTTTTTTAACTGATGCTCTAATTCTGAATTTACATTAAAATATTTCAAAATTTCTAATTTTCTAGGAGATATTACTAATATTATTTCTTCTATTCCAGAAGCTACTGCTTCTTCTACTAAAAAATGAATAATCGGTTTATTCAAAACTGGAATTAATTCTTTATGTACTACTTTTGTTAGCGGCAAAAATCTTGTTCCTCATCCTGCTGCAGGTATAATCACTTTTTTTATTTTCTTTTGCATTTTTATCCTTTGTTAACCTAACTATATTATATAAAAAATGTCTATTTTAGACATTTAGGTATCTTTTGATATTTGGTGGAGAAGATGGGAGTCGAACCCACTACCCCCTACGTGCAAGGCAGGTGCTCTAGCCAAGTGAGCTACTTCCCCATATTAATTCCTTAAAAGGAATTTTTTTTCTAATTTGGTATCTTTTTGATAAATGGTGCGAACAAATGGACTTGAACCATCGACCTCACGATTATCAGTCGTGTGCTCTAACCAACTGAGCTATGCTCGCATATGAATCCCAAAATTTGGGATATGTATGTGTAAATTTTTTTAACGCTTTGAAAACTGTCTTGCTCTACGAGCTTTTCTAAGTCCAGGTTTTTTACGTTCTTTTTTACGTGCATCTCTTGTCAGCATTCCTGCCGCTTTAAGAGATTGTCTATAATCAGCTGAAGCTTCTAATAATGCTCTAGCGATGCCAAGTCTAATAGCTCCCGCTTGACCAGCTAAACCTCCACCCTTAACATTAACTCTAATGTCAAAAGTTCCAGATGTTTTAGTTATTTCTAAAGGTTGTGAAGAATCTTGTAATAATAGATCTGACATTAAATATTCTCTTGCAGGTCTTTTATTAATCATAAATTTTCCATCTCCAGGCATGATAGTTACTCTAGCTGTTGAGGATTTTCTTCTACCTAGTCCATTATATTTTGTATCTGCCATAATTATTTAACCTCTAATTTCTTTGGTTTTTGAGCTTCATGTTTGTGCTCTGGACCTTCATAAACGAATAAATTTCTAAATTGTTGTCTTCCAAGTCTTGTATGTGGTAACATACCTTTTATTGCTTTTTCTACTAAAGCTGTAGGTTTTCTTTTTCTAACTTCTTCTGCTGTTTTAACTTTAAGCCCACCGGGATATCCTGAATGTGAATAATAAAGCTTTTTAGTTTCTTTTTCAGCTGTTAAAACTATTTTTTCAGCATTAATAATAATAACATTATCTCCCATATCTACATTTTGGGTAAAGGTAGGTTTATTTTTACCTCTTAGAACAGAAGCCACTACTGTAGCAAGTCTTCCTAGAGTTTGACCTTCAGCATCAACAATAAATCATTTTTTATCAACTTCTTGATGTTTTACAATTGTTGTTTGTCTCATCGAGTGTCTCCTTTTTTTGCCTAGTTATTGCAAATCAAACGGGTATTTTATTGCTAGAATATTATAACAAAAAAAAGCCATTCACAGACTTATTTCTAAAAATTATTTAGACTTATTTAAGAATTCTTCTAAATCATCGATTTCATCTATATCAATTTGAGTTGTTGAAGCGATATCATCTTCTGTTAATTTAGTATGATCAGCACTTGTCACTTTTTCTTTCATAATGGAATTTTCATTTGTTGATTTTAAATTTTTTGCTGTCTCTTTTTCCATTTTTATTTTATCTTTAAATTCATTTAATTCAGATTGACTAGATTTATTGACGTTTTTTTCTGAGGCTGGAACTTTAATTTCCTTTTCTTTTGCTATCATTTTAACTTGCAATTCTTTTTCTTCTATTATTTTTCTTTCTTGATCCGCAAGTCTTTGAGCTTCTTCTCTTGCTAATTTATCTTTTGCACTTTCAACTTTTTCGGGTACTACTTCGTTTTTAATTTCTTTTTCTGCTATTTTTTTAGTAGTTAAAGGAACTTCTTTTATATTTTGAGCTTTTTCAATTTTTGGCTCTTTTTTTGCCAATTTTTCAGTTTCTAAATCAATTGTTCCAATTCCATCTTCTTCATGAACATTTTTAGTAATTATGATAGCTTCATAAGCATCTAATTTATTTGGTATTTCTGAATAAGATTTATTAGGATAAGTAGATAGAATAATTTTTCCTTCTTTTTTTACTCCTAAAATTGATCTGACAGAGTCTGTAAGATTAATATATGAAGTTACTTCTTTATTTCCAAGTTTTGAAACTATTTTAGCTGCTCCAGGAAGACTAAGAGTATAAGAAATTTTTCAACTTCCATTCATAATAACTTCTTTAAGAGGAGTCTTATTTGTTAATCAAATTAATTTTTTATAAAAATTCAATATTGAATTAGAATCTTTAAATTGAATTCCAACATTGTCATTACGATATCCAGAAGAAACAGGAGTAATTGTTCTTTCAGAATCAGAAAATCCACCATTTTTACTATCATTTCAAGCCATTAATGATCTTGCATTGATTGGATTTTGTTCAACTTGAGCATCCATAATTTTTTTATTTGAAACTTTTTGTGCAAATAATTCATCTTTTCTAAAAGATAATCCATCATCTTGAAAATCATCAAGATGACTTAATCCAATATTTTTAGCTCCTAATTCATCAGAATAATAAATATTTTTTGAGGCTGGGTTAAGCATTAGTAATATTGCAAAGGCTTTTGCTGATTCAGAAATATATTGCCCAGAATCACCCCATCTTGAAATAAATCTTCCTATCATTTCGGAACCAAATTGAATTATATTAGATGGATTATTAGCCAATATTTTCATGGCTTTAAATAATTTAGTTGGACTAAATTTTCCTTTAACATCTGCACCATATTTTTGGTGAGTTCCTAATAATGAAACTTTTGGCGATTTAAAGTAATCAAAAACTTTTTTCGATCCATTTGTATATTGATTAGTTTCTTTTAAATCAATCTTTGAAGATTTACCAATTACTACTATAGAATCATTTATTTCTTTTATTGATATATATAATTTTCTTAATTCAATAAGCGTATCTGCATGCATTTGCATAGTTTTAGAAGGATTATTAATGTATTCAAAATCTGTAAAAACAAATCCATCAATACCAACTTTATATCAAAATCTTACAACATCAACGAATTTTCTATGAGTAGCCTTTGAATTTCAATTTAAAGGGATTTCCTCGGTTTTTTCATCAAATGAAAAATATGCATTTGCTTCTTTGTTAAATTTAACATTTGGATCAAATTTATCTTTGTTAGATGAAAAATCAATAATATTTTCAGCATTCGTTTTGGAATCTTTAACTGCTTTTCCAAATCATTCATTATTTTCTTTTATTGAATCTATTTTCATTTCAATAAATACTTTTATTCCAAATTTGTTTGCTTTGGTGATTAATTCTTGCAAATCTTTAAATCCACCAATTTCCTTAGATATTTTCATAAATGATCCAGGTTTATCTTTTGAATCTATTGAAATTAAACCCTGAATAATAAGAGTATCTATTCCTAAAAAAGTTAAATAATCAAATTTTGAAATTAATCCTTTTAAATCCCCAATACCATTTCCAGTAGAATCTTTAAAAAATCTTGGATTGACATCGTATATTGTTAGTTTTTTGTTTTTTTCCATATGTTTTCCTTTGCCTAATATTTAAATTATAATAAAAAAAATGAATTTAATTAATTGATTTTTATATGTTTTTTAACATCATTAAAATATATTATTCCTGAGAGTATTGATAATAATGTCGCAATATACATTGGTATGTTTATTATAAATAAACTATACTCACCAACAAAGTAGTTAAATGACCCAAAATGTTCTTGTCATATTGGATAAATAAAAAATAATAATACAATTGCAATTGATTGAACCATTGTTTTAGCTTTTCCGTATATTGATGCTGCAACATTAATTTTCTTAGATGCCGCTAAATTTCTAAATCCATCTACTAATAAATCTCTAATAATAAATATTAAAACAAGATAGAATGGAGTTATTTGCATTAATGAAAGCATTATTAGAGCTGATGTAGTCATAATTTTATCTGCTAAAGGATCAAATAATTTACCAAATGTTGTAACTTGATTATTTTTTCTAGCCAAATAACCATCAATTCAATCAGTAATCATTGCAAATAGAAAAATTAGACCCCCGATAAAAAATGATCAAGTCCCAACATCATTAAAATTCTTAAAATTAGGACTTCCATTCATTAATGAAATTGACATAAATGTTAAAAATGGAATTACCATAATCATTCTAAGTGATGTTAATTTATTTGGGGTATTCATTACTTATATGCCTTTTTTATAAGTTCTTTAACTTTTGGAGTGTAAATTTTAATTAATTCTTTATCCATTTTTTTAACATCATTCGCTATTTTTTCGATTTCTTTTTTTAATTTTTTAGGTCAAACATTTGAATTTGTACTTGAAAAATTTTCAAATATATTCATTAGGTCTTGATTTTTTTCTCCTGATTTTGCTAAATTATATTCCTCAGTTTTACGAAAATTCTCAAAAACAGCCTTAGAACCTGCTCTTATGTCTCCCATTTTGTATTTACCTACAGATGGAACAAAATCATCTAGTAGCTTTTGATTTTTTAAAATAACTTGATTTAAAAATATTTTTACATTATCCTTTGATTCAACTCTACTTTTTTCTAATTTTTCATTAGCAATTTTCGTTTCTTTAATTTTCTTTTTATCTCTAATTGACATAACAATTAAAAAAATTGCTACAACACCAACTAAAGAACCAATAATTATTCATAATGTCATTTACATCCTCTTTTCAAGTATTTCAATTTTACCAAAAAAAACATGCCATTAAGCATATTGTGGTCACCGAAGTGATATATTTGTACTTATAAGCCGCGTTCTGTTCTCATAAAGAGTTCCAATCATTTATCTATGTTTTACCATTCTTGATTTAGTTCATTTCCTTTATCAAGACTCCCCTACCATAATTTGGGTTTCTAGCTCGTGGAGTTTACCGCGTTTCACTCTAATTTAATAGACTCGTCTCTGTGGCACTAGTCGTCAAAGCTTAGGTTTATTAGACCTAACACGAACACTACCGACATCTCAGTTGGTGCTAGCGCGGACTTTCCTCTACTTAAAAGCAGCGATTGGATAGTACCTTTATATTATATCAAGATTATTTTTTATTTATGTGTTCTTTTATTGCTTTAAGCTCTTTCATTAATTCTACATTTGTAGCTTTTTCAGTTTTAGAAAGTTGATCTTTAATATTGTATAAATCTAGTTGTAATTTGTTGATTTCTTCATCTCTTTCAGATAAAACTTGAAGATTATCATTTATAGTATCTTCTAAAATCGCAATTCTTTCTTCAAAAATTCTGTAATCTTCAATTACTTTATCAAAGAATTGATCTACTTCTGTTGCATTATAACCAGAAATTTCTGTTGAGAATTTCTTATTTAAAATCATATCAGCTTTAAAATTATTTTTCTTCATATTAACATTATAATTGTATTTATAAATATATATAGTGTAAAATTTATTTATAGAAATGAAAAAATATGATTAAACAATGAAATAAAAATAAAAAAGATTTTGTCCTTAAAGCATTTTTTGATTCAAAAAAAATAAATAAGGATATAATCAAAAAAAATAATTCAATAACAGAAATGGTGTCAGAAAAGGAGGCTTATATATATTTAGGTAAAGAATCTGAATATAATAAAGAATCTTTAATGAAAACTATTCAAGTATTAATTGGATTACAAAGAACATATCTTTTAGATGTGGAGTCATTTTTAAATAAAAATTTAGAGGAAAAGCATTTTGTTTCTAGATTAGTTGAAGCATATGTTCTGAAAAATGGTGAAGTTTATTCACTTAAAAGCAAAAAACCAGAAAATAAATTAAATCTTGTTCTTTTGAATTTATCAAAAGAGGGAAAAGAAGCATTTAAAATGTCAGAACGTGAAGCAGAAGCAATGAATTTTGCAAAATCATTTCAAATGATGCCAAATAATGTGCTAAATTCAGTTAATTATGCAAATGAATTGAAAAAGATATTTAGTAAAATGGAAAATATTTCTGTAAAAGTTTTAACATTACCAGAAATTAAAAAACTTAAAATGGGACTTTTATTAGGTGTTAATAAAGGGTCAGAGCACGATGCTAGAGTTGTAATTTTAGAATATAAAGGAAATCCTAAATCTAAAGAAAAAACTGTAGCAGTAGGAAAAGGAATTATGTTTGATTCTGGAGGATATTCATTGAAACCTTCAAATTATATGGGCGGAATGAAATTTGATATGTCTGCAACTGCAATTTTAGCGGGTGCAATGAAATTAATATCACACAATAAGCCTAAAACTAATTTTTCAGTGGTTCTTCCAATGACAGATAACATGATTGGAACTAAAGCTCAAACAGTAGATTCTGTTCAAACATCTATGAATGGTAAAACTGTTGAAATTAATAACGCTGATGCAGAAGGTAGATTAATTTTAGCAGACGGAATTACATATGCAATAAGAAACCTTAAAGCTACAAAAATTATTGACATGGCAACTCTTACAGGAGCAATTTTGGTTTCTCTTGGCGCAACATATACAGGTATTTGAACAACAGATGATAAAGATTGAGAAGTGGTGAAAAAAGCTGCTGAAAACAAAAATGAATTAGTCTGAAGAATGCCATTCCATGAAGATTTTGTTGAATATATGAAAAAATCTCCAATTGCAGATATTAGAAATGCAAAAAATAATAGTTATGGAGGAGCATCAGCAGCTGCAATGTTTTTAAAAGAATTTACTGAGGGTGTTCCATACATACATATGGATATTGCAGGTACAGCAGAACAAAATGGCTTTGCCAAAGGTGTTTTAGTTAAAACTATTGCGGAAATAGCTAATGGCTAATATGATAATTTTTTTCATCTTTGTCGGATTAACATTAGTATTGACAACAGCCTCTATAGGAATGTATATCAATGGAGAAAGAGGAAAATCATTAAAAATTGGATTTCTAGTCGGATTATTCTTAAATGTTTTTGGATTAATAATTTTAGCAATGGCTCCAACTAGTGATCAAGAATTAACAAATGAAATGTTCCAAAGAAAATTAATTAGTAAAGAAGAACATGATAAAACTATCGAAATCATTTTGAATAAAAATAAAACAAGCAAGTAATGCTTGTTTTATTTAAAATATTTTAAATAATCACTCAATCCATTTTTAGGTATTTTACCTATTCCGATTTTTCCTGAAATATTGTCAATTGGAACATAGTAAATATCTTTACTTTCTATAATAGGTCATTGATTGTTTTCATTTATAAAAAAATGAATTATTTTA
>JABSQU010000038.1 GCA_013215685.1 Mycoplasmatales bacterium
ATGAGGCTCTAATCATTCTCAAACACCCCATTAAGCTACGCCCTGGATTTTACCTGTAAAGCTATAGTTTGTCATTGAAATCTCCGAAAAAAAATATATCTTAAAAAGGAATATGAGGTGATTTTCATATATGAAAAAAACAAAATTAAAAAGCTTCCTTAAGAGAAGCTTAATAATAGGGGGAGGATTAACCCCTATAATATTTTCAACAATTGCAGAATATTTAGAAACTGAAAGTAAAAATACAGAAATTATAAAATCAATTTATTCTAATAAGAGTAATGCTAATTTAGCATCTGCAACTTCAAATAATTATAAAGTTATGAATAGCTGAGCAGATGAAATTAATAATTTAGTAAGGCAAAACTTAGGAGATCAAAAAAATGGATATGCAACATTAGATGAAAACCTAGTAGCAGAATATCTTAGAAAAAAGGGCTTAGATGTTGGAGATGGATTAAATCATAATATTGCCTTAAAATTTTTATATGTGGGAGGAGATCTTGTTCCAGGTGCAGGCCAATCTAGTAGTGTCCCTGATAATGGAAAATTATCTAATAATGTTGTTGCACTTATTTATTTAATTAGTTTGGATGGAAAGGGATTTGAATTAGATAACAACCCAAGTAGTACTCAAGATGGCGGATGAACTAGGAGTCCTGCCCATCCTAATAATGGTGTTGAAATGTCAGTTAAGTATATTGACATCGGAAATAATTTAGTACCACCAATAAATAATATTCCACAATTACAAACGAAATGAGATTCGAATGCAACAAATACATCATCGAAAAGATATATTACAAAAAATGAAATTCCTGTTTATAATAATATAGAAACATACATAACCTCTGGAAACCGCACACTTCAGTCTCTTAATGATGCATTTAAAAATGGTAAATACTATTTAAAAAAGGGAGATAAAGTTAAATTATTTTTCATTCCAGAAAATGGATACTTATTAGATAAATGAAATACCTTAATCAACAATACTACAATATTTCGTACTAATTCTGGTAATGCTAGTGGAATAGAATTTGATTACGATGAAATAAAAGAATCAGAAAAAATAGTTGTTAATAACCCTACAAAATCAATTAATATTTCAGGTTTAAATGATTATGGAAGATTAGATTTAAATATGTTAAATTTAAATCCTCCAAAAGATGTAAGTCTTGAAATTAAACTTAGTAAAAATGGAAATGAAACTACTTTAAATAAAAATTCAACAATTACAAATCTTTCTAACAATGATGTAATAAAATTTGAATACAAAATTTCAAATGATAGTTTAGATAGAAAACTTGAGACAAATGATTTAAATGGAATTATAAAGTACGGTCCAGATAAAAGAACGCTTTCTATTGAATATAAAGTTGAAAATCTAGGCCTTGAAATTAACGTTAATTATGATCCTGATATACTAAGAAGACAATTAAATGGACAATATGATCATAATGGTAGATTGAATCTAGATTCCCTTTATAATCAAGTATCAAAAACAAATCCTAATCTACATATTGATAAACTTTTGATTTCTATAAAACCCAAAATAACTAGAAGTGATCACAAAGAAATAATTGATTTGGATTTGAGTCAAAGCAGTAAAATTCTTGATAAATTATGATCTGATGATGAAATTACTTTTACATTTTTCCCAAAAGCCGGATACAAAATTGTCGGGACAAATAATTTAGGTGACTCATATTCACCTCCAAAGTTTGTTGTGCCAAAATTAAGAACTATTGATATAGCCAATCCATTAAATAATTTATTCGTTTCAGGTTCTGAATCACATGGAGTTATTGATTTAATTCCCCTAAAATTAAATAATTTACCTAATCATGCCCAACTGGAAATAGTTGTTTCATCACCTAATAAACCTGATAGAATTATTAATCCAAATGAAACAGAAATTAATTCGTTATCAAATGGAGATAAAATTAGATTTAGATATCAATCAAATGGAGATTATCTATTTAAAGATGTTCCAAGAGGAAACGGAGTTGGAATTACCACGGTTTCATTTGATAATAATTTACAAACTTATATTGTTCATAGAGATTATGAATTTACTGTTAAAGGCTTAACTAGTGAAATAAATGTGGGAGATATTGATAGAAAATCTTTTGATAATATATTAAAAAATCAATATGATCGTCATGGATCATTAGATATCAGTAGTATTTTAAATAATAAACCAAAACATATTCAAGAAATTCAAGTTAAAGTCAATAATAATCTAGTGACTGGATCAAATTTAGAAAATCTTTCAACAAAGGATCAAATTGAATTTATTTATGTTCCAGAAAAAAATTATAAAATAAAAAAAACCTCAAAAATGGGAGAAGAATATCATCTTCCAATCTATAATGTTCCTAAATTAAGAACTATTGATATTCCTAATCCATTATCAAAAATAAATCTTGTAGGAATTGAATCTAAAGGAGAAATAGATTTAAATTCATTAAATTTAAATAATCTTCCATTAAATACAAAATTAGATATAAAAATTATTTATGCTTCAGGTAGAACGGGTGTTATCCCTAAAAGTGATTGATCCAAGAAAATAACTGGCCTTTCTAATCATGATAAAGTGACATTTACATACTCAACTGTAGGTAATTATGTAATTACTCCACAACCAAGTGGAAATGGTGTAAGCCAAATAAAAAACGTAACTATAAATGGTCAAAATGAACAACAAATTGATTTTACTTTTGATGTTAGAGGTTTAAATAATGAAATAAAAGTAAAAGATATTGATTGAAAAAGTCTTGATAGCAAATTATCCGGCCAATATGATCGTCATGGATCATTAGATATCAGTAGTATTTTAAATAATAAACCAAATCATGTTAAAAAAATAAAAGTTAAAGTTAATAATAATCTAGTGACTGGATCAAGTTTAGAAAATCTTTCAACAAATGATAAGATTGAATTTATTTATGTTCCAGAAAGAAATTTCAAAATAAAAGGAACAAATAACACTGGAGATGAATTACATTTCCCGATACATAAGGTTCCAAAATTGAAAAAAATTAATATTCCAAATCCATTGACAAATATTTCACTTACAGGAATGGAAACTGAAGGAGAAGTTGATTTAGTACCTTTAAATTTAAATAATATAATTGATCACACAAAATTAGAAATTAGTGTAATTCATCCTTCAGGAGTAGTTAATGTTATTTCACCAAGTGATTGATCTAAAAAAATAGCTAATCTTTCTAACCACGACCAAATTAAATTTACATATACAACAGTAGGAAATTATTTAATTAAATCGCTTCCGATTGGAAATGGAGTGGGACAAGTAAAAGATGTAATAATTAAAGGTGTAAATGAACAACAAATTAATTTCATTTTTGATGTTTCACGTTTAAGCAATGAAATAAAAGTAAATGATATAGATAGAAATTCTTTCAATAAAATACTTTCTAGTCAATATGATCATCATGGATCACTTGATATCAGCAGTGTTTTGAGTAATAAACCAAAACACATAAAAGAAATTCAAGTTTTAGTAAATGGTGTTGTTTCAGGATCAATTTTAAATGGATTATCTTCAAATGATCAAATTGAATTTATTTATGTTCCAGAAGCTAAATTTAAAATAGCTGGAGAAAACAATGCTGGAGATCCACATTCTCTTTCAATATATAAAGTCCCTAAATTAAGAACAATAAATATTCCTAATCCATTGACAAATATTTCTCTAACAGGAATGGAAACTGAAGGAGAAGTTGATTTATCATCTTTAAATTTAAGTAATTTACCTGATCACACAAAACTAGAAGTTAAAGTAATTAGACATTCTGGTAAAGTTGAAAAAATATTACCAAATGAATGATCTAAAAAAATTACAATGCTTTCAAATAAAGACAAAATTGAATTTAAGTATAGTACTTTTGGAAATTACGTAATTACACCAATAGTACATGGAAATGGTGTAGGTTTAATAAAAGATATAAAAATAAACGGATTAAATGAACAACAAATTACCTTTACTTATGATGTAAGTGGTTTAAGTAATGAAATAAAAGTGAATGATATAGATAGAAATTCTTTTAACAAAGCGCTTTCTGGTCAATATGATCGTCATGGATCATTAGATATCATTAATATTTTAAAAAGTAAACCAAAACATATTCAAGAAATACAGGTTAAAGTTAATAATAAACTTGTGACTGGATCAAGATTAGAAAATCTTTCAACAAATGATAAGATTGAATTTATTTATGTTCCAGAAGCTAAATTTAAAATAAAAGGTGGATATAAAGTTGGACAAAATTATCACTTACCTAAATATAGTGTTCCTAAATTAAGAACAATAAAAATTGCAAATCCACTACTGAAAATATCTCTTACAGGAATGGAAACTGAAGGAGAAGTTGATTTATCACCATTAAATTTAAGTAATTTACCTGATCACACAAAACTAGAAGTTAAAGTAGTGCACTCTTCTGGCGCTGTTGATACAATATTACCAAATGAATGATCTAAAAAAATTACACAACTTTCAAATGATGATATGGTCATATTTACATATACAACAATTGATAATTATGTCATTGAACCAATAACACCAGGTGGAGGAGTTGGTAAAGTAAATGATATAAATGAAAATGGTAAAAATGAACAACAAATTATCTTTACTTATGATGTACGCGGTTTAAGTAATGAAATAATAATAAATGATATTGATAGAAGTTCTTTCAATAAAATACTTTCTAGTCAATATGATCATCATGGATCATTAGATATCAGCAGTATTTTGAATAATAAGCCAAAACATATTCAAAAAATTCAGGTTAAAGTTAATAATAAACTTGTGACTGGATCAAATTTAGAAAATCTTTCAACAAAGGATCAAATTGAATTTATTTATGTTCCAGAAGCTAAATTTAAAATTAAGGGAGAGGCAAATGCTGGAGATCCACATTCTCTTTCAATATATAATGTTCCTAAATTAATAACAATAAATATTTCTAATCCATTAACAAACATTTCTCTTACAGGAATGGAAACTGAAGGAGAAATAGATTTAGTGCCTCTAAAACTAAGTAATTTACCAAATCATATAAGACTAGAAGTTAAAGTAGTGCACCCTTCTGGCGCTGTTGATACAATATTACCAAATGAATGATCTAAAAAAATTATGCAACTTTCAAATAATGATACAGTCACATTTACATATACAACAGTCAATGATTACAGTATTGAACCGTTACCACAAGGAAATGGTATAGGACAGATAAATAATATTACTGAAAATGGTAAAAATGAACAACAAATTACCTTTACTTATGATGTACGCGGTTTAAGTAATGAAATAATAATAAATGATATTGATAGAAATGCCTTTAACAGCATTTTATCTAAACAATATGATCGTCATGGATCATTAGATATCAGCAGTATTTTAAATAATAAGCCAAAACATATTCAAAAAATTCAGGTTAAAGTTAATAATAAACTTGTGACTGGATCAAATTTAGAAAATCTTTCAACAAAGGATCAAATTGAATTTATTTATGTTCCAGAAGCTAAATTTAAAATTAAGGGAGAGGCAAATGCTGGAGATCCACATTCTCTTTCAATATATAATGTTCCTAAATTAATAACAATAAATATTTCTAATCCATTAACAAACATTTCTCTTACAGGAATGGAAACTGAAGGAGAAATAGATTTAGTGCCTCTAAAACTAAGTAATTTACCAAATCATATAAGACTAGAAGTTAAAGTAGTGCACCCTTCTGGCGCTGTTGATACAATATTACCAAATGAATGATCTAAAAAAATTATGCAACTTTCAAATAATGATATAGTCACATTTACATATACAACAGTCAACGATTACATTATTGAACCGTTACCACAAGGAAATGGCATAGGACAAATAAATAATATTACTGAAAATGGTAAAAATGAACAACAAATTACCTTTACTTTTAATGTAAGAGGTTTAAGTAATAAAATAAAAGTAAATGACATTAATAGAGCAAAATTTAATAAAGCACTCTTAAATCAATATGAAAATCATGGTTCACTTGATATAAGCGATATTTTAAATTCTAGACCAAGGCACATTAAAGAAATTCAGGTTAAAGTTAATAATAAACTTGTGACTGGATCAAATTTAGAAAATCTTTCAACAAAGGATCAAATTGAATTTATTTATATTCCAGAAGCAAAATTCCAAATAGAAGGAACATCAAAAACCGGCAGCAATTACTATATTCCAATTTATGAAATACCTAAATTAAAACTACTTAAATTTGAAGATCCAACAAAAAAAATGGTTGCAGTTGGAGAAAGTGGTAAAGCAATAATACAATTTAATACAAGCAATTATTTACAATCAGGATTTGTTACATTAAAAATTGTTATAAAACATCATGGCACAAATATGCCTGATGATGTTATTAGAATAAATTCAAGTGACCAAGTTGCAATCATTAATAATGTTAGCAATAGGGATGAAATTCAAATAATATATGAGCCTGTTAATTTCATACCTCCAAAAAAAGAATATGTAATAGATGGCGCAAGAGCTGATGGATCAATAATGTTTACATATAATGTGAAAGCCTTAGCTGTTGTTGTGGATAATTCACTTCTTTTAAATACAATTAAAATATCTGGAACAAATGAAGTTCCAATTATAGATGATTCAAAGTATCCAAATATTAATGATATGCATTTGGAGTTTTCAATAAATTCAAATGAAAAAGATAGTTGAATTACTAAAGATGAAATGATTAAATATATAAAATCTACTAAAGGAAAAGCTTGAAAATTCCCACCTAAAATTTATGTTAGATATAATTCTAATGATCTTAAAAACGCACCAATAATTTATAAAAATGGCATTGAATTTGCAGAAATACCTACAAGTAATTTGAAAATGATAATTAGTTCTGATATGATGGAAAAACTTAAAAATGATATAGTAAATAATGATTATATTAGTTTTAAAGCAGGATCAACATCTTCTAATGTATTAATTGATAGAATAGATATTGCTACTGCTGAAAATTTGAAAAATCAATATGGTCTAAAATTAATATTTTCAAATGATAATGGGGTGACTTGAAGTTCAACTCCACTTAAAGATTTTAATAAAGCTGATCCTAAATATTGAGTTGCTTTGATTCCTTATGATTCCCAAAATAATTCACCAAATCCGAATGAATCAACAAAATTAATGATTTTTGATAATGTTACAAATAATATTATTAAATTAGATACAAGAAAAATACCGATTTTAATATCAATCGATCAAGGAAATATTGATGCCATTAAAAATACCAAATTAACAGGTAAGATAACAACTGCAAATGAATTGTTAGACTGAACAATTAATGGATCTAAAAATGAACCACAATCTGTTGCTGATTTAATCACTAAATACAATAAATTAATAAATGTTAAATATGTATATAAAAATGTTTCTTATGATTCATTGGCTGATCTACTAAATACACCTGTTTTTGATAAGGATGAATCAGATTTCATAAGTGTTAAAATATCTTTGAATCCCTCCAAAAATGGTCAAATATATAAACTAACTGGATCCAATAATAATGGAGAAATAGAAATAAACATATCAATAGAATCATTGATTCAAATGATTAGTTTGTCAAATTCAAAAGGAGAATTAACTGGAAAAGATTTCGTGGATATATCAATTTCTAACTCCAAGAAAATAAATATTCAAGCAAAAAATGCTACAAATTTATCAAATCTTGCACATTCATCACATTTGAAAATTGTTCTTCAAAAAATTGATAAATCCGGAAATCCAATCGGACAAGAGGTATCAACACTGAATTCTCTTGATCCAGGGGTAGATTATCAAATTATCATAAGAACAGATAGAAATTGATTAATGGTAAATAGCAAAAATCCAATGCCAAATGGTACAAATGAAATTAAAATAAATATGCTAACTATTCTTGAAATAAATAATCCAGTTATTACTAAAATTGATGGTATATTTGAAAAATTTAATGGAAAAGGTAGACTAACATCTTTCCAATTAAATTCAATAGATTCTAGTGGAAAAATAAAAATTATAAATCAATTAAAAAATCACATGGAAGTTGAATTTTCTAAAACTAATCCAAATGGAAAAATAAATTGAGTAAAATGAAATTCTAATACATTGAATAATCTTTCAAATGGTGAAATATTGAAAGTAAAAATTTCTCCAAAATTAGGATATAAATTTTCAAATCATCAAAATATTCTTATTTTAGAAGTAAGCGGACTTTATAAGGAAGTTGATTTAACAAATATACAAATTAATAAAAATTTAAATTTCAAAGGTATAGATAGTAAAGGGTCAATTGATAAAGATTCA
>JABSQU010000039.1 GCA_013215685.1 Mycoplasmatales bacterium
TATTTGATTTATTAATTAAAATTTCTTTCAAGTGAATTAAGAATAATAAAAAATGAACTTTGTTAATGTTCATTTTTCTTTTTTTAATTTTACATTTCTGATTTTTTAACAAAGTATGATCTAGGATCTCTAATATCATATTTGCTTTTATTATCAAATTTAAAGTTAGTTCCTGCTGGTATTTTATGTCCAACAATAATATTTTCTTTAAATCCTGAAAGATTATCTAATTTTCCTCTTATTGATGCTTTAACTAAAACCTTAGCTGTTTCTTGATAAGAAGCAGCGGCTAGGAATGATTTAGAAAGAAGTGGTAATTGTTTAACACCAATAATTTCTACCATACCATAAGCAGGTTTTTTACCTCTAAGTAAAATTTTAGAATTTTCATTTTTGTAAGTTATTAAATCAATCATTGCGCCTGCATAAAATTTCGAATCACCCGGATCCTGAATAATAACTTTTGAAAGCATTTGACGAACAATAATTTCAATATATTTATCAGAAATAGAAATACCTTGTAGTCTATAAAGTCTTTGAATTTCTTTTAAAAGATATTTTTGAACTGATGTTATTCCAGCTACTTCTAATAAGTTTCTTAAATCAATTGGCCCATCAACTAATTTATGTCCAGGTTTAACAATTGATCCTTTTTTAACTCTAATTTGACGGTTAACTCCATTAAATCAATATCCGTAAACTGTTTTGTCTTCATTATTTGCTTGAACTATAATAACTGTTTTAGTTCCTGAAATTGCATCTTTTAATTTTGTGCCTTTTTCAGCAATATATTTAATATCTTGACCATCAATAACTTCATCTAATTTTTCTTTAGTTGAAACAGATAAAATTGTTCCATGTGTATTTGAAATAATCGCATTCTTACCTCAAGGATTTGTAGCATCTATTAATTGTTTAAGACGAGCAAATCCTCCAGTAATATCTGAAACACCAGCAACTCCACCAGTATGGAAAGTACGCATTGTAAGCTGAGTACCTGGTTCACCAATTGATTGTGCAGCCACGATTCCAACTGCTTCACCAATAGCGACAATTCTATTTGTTGCTAAATCTTTACCATAACATATTTTACATACACCATCGTTAGTTTGACAACCAAAAACTGATCTAATTGTAACTGTTTTAATTTTAGCTGAGATAATTTTTTCCGCTAATTCAGGAGTAATAAATTCACCTCTATTAGCTATAAATTCTCCCTTATGAGTTTTTACTGGTAATAATAAGAATCTTCCTTCAATTCTTTCTTGAAGAGGGACAATAACTGTACCAGTTTTTGTATCAATAATATCAATAACATTAGTACCTTGCTCTGTTTTACAGTCATCTTCTTTAACAACAATGTTTTGAGCGGCATCAACTAATCTACGAGTTAAATATCCGGCTTCAGCTGTATTTAAAGCAGTATCAGTCAATCCTTTACGAGCACCATGGGTTGATGAATAAAATTCATAAGCTGTAAGACCTTCAAGGAATGAAGATTTAACAGGAACATCAATTGTTGATCTAACAAGTGTTGCTGTTTCAGCTGTTGCTTTAGTAGTTTTTTTGTTATTAGCCATTAATCCACGAAGTCCCGCAAGTTGAACAAAATTAGATATATTTCCACGAGCTCCTGATTTCATCATTGTAAAAATTGGATTGTCTGGATTTTCTTCAGTTAATTTTTTAAGATCATCCTGAACTGTATCTTTAACATTTGTTCATTTTTTAATAGTTAATTGATATTTTTCATCATCAGTGACAAGCCCTTTTTTAAACATAATTTGTAAATCTGAAATATATTTATTACCTTCATTAACAAGGCTATCTTTTATTTTTGATTGTTTGATATCATCAATGGACATTGTTGTTCCAGAAATCATTGAATAATGGAACCCAAGTTCTTTAATATTATCTAAAGTATTTGCAACTATATTTGTGTAATTAAATCAAATATCTTCTAGAAGTTTAACTTTATCATCTACTTCAAAAATTCTTTCAACACCTTCATTGGCAATTGTTAAAATTTTGTTTAATCTTTTAAAGTGCTCACTAACTAGTTGAGATAGAATAACCGCATGTGTTTTACTTAATTTATCACCTTTATAATCAGTTAATTCAGCAAATTGCATAACTGTATCAGATGCATTTTTAGGTGTAAGTTTTTTAACTATTAATGATAAATCTTCTTTAGCGATTGAAGCATTATATTGGTCAAATACTTTACGAGCCACTTTAGCAATGTCTTTTTTATCAAATGCAGCATTAATTGGCATTTGACTAATAAATTCTCTAATATTTGTTCCTGGTTTAACAATATTTTTCTTGTATCCTGATTTTAAAGCTGCTTCGCTGTTGTCATATACAAATGGGAAATTTTTTGGAAATGATCTATTGAAAATAAATTTACCTACTGTTGATATTGCATATCCTTTATCATCTGAAATTTCTTTATTAAGTTGAGTAACAGGAAGAGCAACTCTTGCATGAAGACTAATTTTTCCTAAATCATATGCTTTGAAAAGTTCCTCATAAGTTCCATATACATTACCTTCTCCTTTGGCTCCAGATTTTTCTTTTGTTAAATAGAAAAGTCCTAGAATCATATCTTGTGAAGGGTTGATAATAGGTTCACCATCTTTTGGACCAAGAATGTTTTTATTAGCAAGCATTAATTCTCTAGCTTCTCTAATAGCTTCATCAGAAATTGGAACATGAACAGCCATTTGATCACCATCAAAATCAGCATTAAATGCTGTGGTAACTAAAGCATGTAATTTAATTGCTTTACCTCTAACTAAAACAGGTTCGAATGCTTGAATTGAAAGTCTATGTAATGTAGGAGCACGATTAAGTAAAACGATTTTACCTTTAATTGCTTCTTCTACAAAAGGTCAAATTGTGTTATTTTGCTCTTCAATCATTTTTTTAGCAACTTTAATTGATGGAGCAGCATCTGCTTTTATCAATTTAAAGATAATTCATGGTTCAAATAATTTTGCGGCCATTTGTCTAGGAATACCAACTTGGTGCATTTTTAGATTTGGACCAACAACAATAACTGATCTACCAGAATAATCTACACGTTTTCCAAGTAAATTTTGTCTAAATCTACCTTTTTTACCAGATAGAGAATCAGAAATGGATTTTAGTGGTCTATTATCTTTAGATAAAACAGGTGAAGGTTTTTTTCTAGTATTATCAATTAAAGCATCAACAGCTTCTTGAAGCATTCTTAATTCATTTTGTTTGATAAGAATTGGTGCATCTAATTCATTTCATTTTTTAAGTCTGTTATTTCTTATAATTATTCTTCTATAAAGTTCATTTACATCAGTAGTAGAATGTCTACCACCATCTATTTGAATTAATGGTCTAAGGTCTGCTGGTAAAACAGGAAGAGATTCAATTAAAATTGATCCTAAGTTTTGCTTAGATTCAATAAATGAGTTTAAAACTTCTAATCTTTTATAAAGTTTCTTTCTATCATTTTTCTTACCATCAGAAAAAGTTGTTGATTTTCCAAATTCTTTATTAATTTTTGTTATAGCAGTTTTAACTCTTCTTACTTCAGCTTTAATATCAAAGTTTTCTAATAAATATTCAATAGCAAGAGCACCTGTACCAATTTTGGCATCAGAGTATTCTTCGATTATTTCGTTTAATTCATAAAAATCAACACCATAATCCTTACCTATTTTAGATGTTGCAGTTTCTTCAAGTTCTTCAACTGCAAATGTTATATCTTCATAAGCTTCTGTTCCCTCAGAATAATTTTCTCTTATTTCCACAAGAGCATTACGATAAATAACAGGAGCAATATTAATATCAATAATTTCATTTTTTGGAAGAGATTTAAGTCCTCCAGATTCTAAAACAATATGAGATTTAAAATAAATGATGTTTTCTAATGCAACTCTTGTGTGAGCTTTTTTTGAATTTTCTGGTTTAAGACCTAACAATTTTGCAAGAATTGAATTATCTATTTTGAAAAATCAAAAATGGACAATGGGTGATGCAAGTTCAATGTGACCCATTCTACTTCTTCTTGAAGAAGAGGGAAGAATTTCTGGTTGAACATTTTTACATTCATCAGTTTTTTCACAAATTTGACCAACATTTGATCTTTTGTATTTAGTAGAACATATTGGACATTTAAAATCGGTAGTTGGTCCAAAAATAACTTCATCAAATAATCCACCTTTTTCAGGTTTATAAGATTTATAATTTATTGTTTCAGGAGAAACAACCTCTCCATGTGATCACTCTTTTATGTCTTTTGAATTAGCAAGTGATAATGAGATGCTTGTGATTGTGTCTTCTACTATTTCTGTATATTTTCTTGTTTTAATAGGCATTAATTTTCTCCCTCTTCTTTAGTGTGAACTCCAAGTTTAATTCCAAGTCCTCTTAATTCATAAGCAAGAACATTGAATGATTCAGGAGTTCCTGGTGTTGGTAATGGCGCTCCATTTGCAAGTGAATTATATACTTTGTTACGGCCATCAATATTGTCTGATTTATAAGTAAGTAGTTCTTGAAGAACGTTAGTAGCTCCATAAGATTCAACAGCTCATGTTTCCATTTCTCCAAATCTTTGTCCACCATTTTGAGATTTTCCTCCAAGAGGCTGCTGTGTGATAAGTGAATATGGACCAACTGATCTAGCATGCATTTTATCATCAACCATGTGAGCTAATTTAAGCATATACATAACTCCTACTGATATCTTAGAATCAAATTTCTTTCCAGTAATTGGATCAAATAAATCAAATTTACCATTTTCAGGAAGATTTGCTTCTTTAAGAGCAGAATTTATGTCATTGTGCTTAATTCCATCAAATACTGGAGAAGCAAATTTAACATTTAATTTCTTTGCGGCCATTCCTAAATGAAGCTCAAGAACTTGCCCAATATTCATACGCGAAGGAACTCCTTGTGGATTTAACATGATATCAACTGGAGTTCCATCTGCTAAATGAGGCATATCTTCGATTGGTAAAATTCTAGAAATAATTCCTTTATTTCCATGACGACCAGCCATTTTATCTCCCTCTTTAATTTTTCTTTTTTTAGCAATGTATACTTTTACAATCATTGAAACATCATCTTGTAATTCATCGCCATCTTCTCTTGATAAAACTTCTACATCGATAATTGTTCCACCATGTCCGTTTTTAACTTTTAATGATGTATCTTTTATATTTTTTGATTTTTGAGTAAAAATCGCTTGAATTAATTTTTCTTCAGGAGTTGGATTATCTTCTCCTTTTGGTGAAACACGACCAACTAGAATATCTCCGGCTTGAACTTCTGAACCAATTCTTACAATACCTCTGGAATCTAAATTACGCTTTGAATGAATTGAAACATTAGGAATTTCAAGAGATAACTCGTCATCTCCAACTTTTGATTTTCTAAATTGAATAGTTTGTTCTTCAATATGAACTGATGTATAAACATCACCTTTAACTAAGGATTCGGACATAATAATCGCATCTTCATAGTTATATCCTTTTCAAGTCGTAAAAGCAACAATTATATTTTTACCAATTGCAAGCTCACCATTATCAAATGATGGTCCATCAGTAAGTAGATCTCCTACTTTTATTTTTTGACCAACTGAAACAATCGGTTTTTGAGTAATAACTGATCCTTGATTTGACCTTTCAAACGATCTTAATTGATATCTTTTAATTTTAGATTCGTTTTTTATCTCAATTATTTGAGAGTCTACATAAGATACTGTTCCAGCAAATTGTGATCTGATATTTGAAGCAGAAAATTTAGCCACATCAGCTTCAACACCTGTACCAACTAATGGTGCTTCAGTTTCAATAAGAGGAACTGCTTGTCTTTGCATATTAGCACCCATAAGCGCACGATTGGCATCATCATTTTCTAAAAAAGGAATAGCTGAAGAAGCCACTGACGCTATTTGTCTTGAAGAAACATCAATATAATCTATCTCGTCAGCTGAAACAGTTATATATTCAGAATTTTTTCTAACAATATATCTTCCATCTTTAATTTTTCCATTTTCATCCAATTCAATTGATGATTGAGCAAAAGTTTTAGAAACTTCTTCGGCTGCTGTTAAATAAACAATTTTTTTAATATTAATTTTTTTATTTTCAACTTTGTAATAAGGAGTTTCAATAAAACCTAATTTATTAACTCTTGCATAATTAGCAAATGAAAGAATTAATCCAATGTTTGGTCCTTCAGGAGTTTCAATTGGGCAAAGACGTCCATAATGTGTTGTATGTACATCACGAACTTCAAAGGAAGCAGTATCTCTATTAAGACCACCAGGACCTAAAGAAGTTACTCTACGTTTGTTTGATAATTCAGCTAAAGGATTCATCTGATCCATAAATTGAGAAAGTTGTGATGAATTAAAAAATGACTTAAATTGATTATATATAGCCTTATTGTTAGTTATATTTTTTGGAGTTATTTTTTCTTGTTCTTTAGAAGACATTCTTTCTTTGGCATTTCTTTCCATTTTTGTAAGTCCAATTTGTAATTGATTTTGAAGTAATTCTCCCATTGTAACAATTCTCTTGTTGATCAAAGAATCTGGATCATCTTCAGTTCCTAATGCAACAAATTTATTAGACTCTTCAATTTTGTCTTCTTGATTTGAAAGATTAATATAGTACCCAAAAGAAGCGACAATATCCGAAGGAAGTAAGTGTTGTTCTGTCGAATGAGGGTCATTACCAATAACATTTATCGGCTCAATTCTCATTTCTTTTCAAATTAAATTTGGATATACTTTAACTTTGACAATTTTAGTTTTATCATTTAAATTAGGAAAATCTTCTAATTGTTTACCAAAAATTTCATTAGTAATTCCAGGTATTTCAGTTTTTTCTAAAATTTTTGAAACAAATGATTCATGAATTTCTGTTGCTAATTCAAAATCTATTTTAGTTCCTTCTTTATAAATGACTCTTCCATCTTTACTCTTTAATGACTCAGCTAAAATAGTTCCATCAATTCTATCGATGATATTAAGTTTTCTATTCATTGTATATCTACCTGTTGTAGATAAATCGTATCTTCTTTTATTAAAGAGAATGTTGGCAAAAAGATTTTTTTTAGACTCTTCAGTAATACGATCACCTTTTCTTAGAATTCCATGAATTCTTTCTAATGCTTCTTCTTCAGTAGCTAATTTATCATTTTTAATTGATTTATGAACAACTGGTAAATTACCATATAAATCAATTATATTATCTTTCGTCATTCCTAAAGCTCTAAGAAATGTTGATATAGTTCCAACTTTTTTCTTGTCTATATAAACTTTAATAAAATCAGATTTTTCAAGTTTAGTTTCACCAGAGGCATTAACACCAGTCAATTTGTGATGAATATCAATTCAAATTCCAAGTCTAGGAATAATTTCTAAACGATTAAATAAATTACCATCCTGGGAAGGAACGTTAAGACTATAGTACGCTCCAGGTGATCTAAGTAATTGAGAAACAATAACTTTTTCAGATCCATTAATAATAAATGATGCACCAGAAGTCATTAAAGGAATTTCACCAAACAAAACTTCTTGCTCTTTAACTTCAGCGGTTTCCTGATCTATTTTTCTTAGAGTTGCATAAACTTTAACACCATAAGTTGTACCTTTTTGTTTAGCTTGTTTTACACTCTCAAATTCATTATTAGGTTTTTCTAATCTAAGAGTATTTTTAAGGTATTCAATAGTAATTCTTCCGTTTGTTGAAACAATTGGATAAATATTTTTGAAAGTTTCATCAATTCCATCTGATAAAAATCACTTAAATGATTCTTTTTGTGTAGCGACTAAATCAGTCACTGGTAAATTATTCACAGTTTTTGAATAATCACGTCTTTTTGTGATTGGCCCAAATCTTTTAACTACATATTTTTTTTCTTTTGCCATTTTTCCTCTTTCTGAACAATTTAGTTAATTGCTTATTAATTTTACCATATAATTCAATATTTTGAGTAAATTTTTATAGAAAATATATTATATAAATAACACATTTTGGTAATTTTACTAAATTAATCCATTTTTAAATCTTGAATATAAATTTTCTAC
>JABSQU010000004.1 GCA_013215685.1 Mycoplasmatales bacterium
ATAAAAGCAGTTTTAGATTTAGATTCAATTTTTTTAATATTTGAATTTAAATTTGCTTTTATTTTTTTAATTTCTAGATTTGTTTTTTTATTTAAAGTTCTTTTTTTTATTTTTTCTTCAATGAGATTTTGTTTGATTTTATAAATATTTCTTTTATAAACTTCTTTTGAAGTATTTTTATAATTTTTAAAGTCTGAAACAATTTGTTCAAGAGATTTTGATAAATTGACCTTATCTGACAATTCAAGGAATTTTTCTTTATCTTCTTTTTTGAATTTGACTCCATTTAAATTTAAAATCACTATTCCCTCCTTTATTTTCTTAGAAAATAGCATTCTGTTATTTTATTAATTTATATCTAATTATTTTATTTCCCGCCTCATTTATGAAATCTTGAATTATAAAAATTAATTTGATTCAAAATTACAAAATGATAAAAAAGGAATATTATTGTTGATATTGATAAAAAGGTAACTATAATACTGAATCATAAATATGTTCCAGGCAATAATCAAGAAGATAAAATATTACCAATTCAAATAAATGATCAAAATACACAAAAAATATAACCAACCTTTATTTTTACATATGCAAAATACACATATCCGACAAAGAATAATATGACTATTTCGTTGATTATAGTTTTGATAATTACTATCATTCTATAATGTCTTTCTCCTTCATCAATTTTATTGCCAGTATAGTTATTTTTTTGTAGAAAATCATTTATTTTATCAATTGAAAGTGCTGAAAAAATTGAATTAATTGTAATTAAAATGATTAAAAACAAGCTAATAATTAATAAAGCATAGAAAACAATTTTATTTAAGGGTGCTTTACTTTTAATGATTAAATTTCCTTTTTATGATATTTAATCTTTATTAGCTATTGATAATACATTATTACAATCATCAATAAATTTATTTCATGCATCATCGGCATTGGTAATTGAAGGATTAGAAAATACTAATTTGTCTCATGCATCTCAGAGATCAAATGCAGGTCCACTTGGTTGAATCACGTTTGATTTAGATTGATTTTGCACGGCATCCACCACTCTTTTATATAGGCTTGAAATAGATGTTGTCAGCTTGTCTCCATATTTTTCAAGTGATATGTCTTTACCATCAACACCTTTAAGTTTCATTTTTTTAATATCCTCATTAGTAATTTTTAAATTCGCATCTTTAGCAACAGATATTTTTCCTCCTGCAGTAAATCAATTTTTAGCTTCGTCCTTAGAAGTTAATAATTTTAAAAATTTATTTTCAAGTTCGAATTTTTTTAATTGTTTTGCGGTATCACTCATATTAATTATTTTTATTTTATTGATACCATATCCTCATCCACCTTTAAAGTGTCTTAATGGAGACCCATTTAATGAAGGCATAATGGAAACACCAATATCATCCAATTTACTTGAAATAACATTTTCATCCTTGTTTTTATCGATAATTTTTCCAATCAAGTCATTTATTATTCAAGGTCCATCAATCATTCCACTTATATCTTTATTTTCTGAAGTAAAATGTTCTTCTAAGTAATTTGTTCTTCCATCTCCATTTGCTATATTTACTTTTCAATCAACTTTTGAATCTCTCAATTTTTTATTTTGATTGTAAAGAGTTTTAAAGGCAGTTTCAAAATTCTTGTTTTTTAAAAATGGATATGAATATTTTGTTTTTCCATTTTCCTCTGTCTTGGTAATTCATTTTTTAGCAAAGTCAGTAGGGGTTCCATTACCAACTAATGCCGAATTCATGTAAGCACTTCCATATCACAAGTTATTTCATTGAGTTATAAAAGAATCATCTTTAAATGCTTCTTCAATTGTACTAAATCCATTTGGCTTTTCGCTAATATGATATATTTGAGTAATTGTTTCAACATTTAATGGATAGACGTACCTTTTACCATCGATAACGCCCATTGTATTTTCATCAGAATAATCATTTGAATCAAAGTATTGTTTCTTAATTTCCGCCAAAACATTACTTGTGACAAATCCCGAAATTCTGTCCAAGGGCATAGGAAATAAATCCGCCGTTTTTTTGTCATTTGATTTAGTGCTAATTATATCGAGATATTGACTACTTTTAGAATCATCTATTTCTTTTAATTCAAATGCTCCCCTTTCAGTTTCTTTCATTTTAGAAAGAGCATCATCAATAACTGGTTTTCAACTTTTTTCATAAGCAACTTTTATTTTTGGAATATTCCCATTGATATTTTTGCTACTTGAAGTATCACTTGATGATCCGCAAGATACAACTCCAGCAATTGGCATCGTTGCTAGAGCGAAACCCCCCAAACCATATGTTATTTTCTTTATCATTTTTATTCCTTTCGCATATATTCTTATAACAAAATTATAGTTTTCAAATATGATCAAAAATACCTATATATATAAGTTATATTTTATTGTTGATTTGAAGAAAAATAAAAAAAATTACTTTTAAAAGTAATTTATCTTAGTAAAATGTGCTTCGAACGATCTTGGGTTCGTAACTCTAATGGTCTTTTCAACTCATAAATCTTGTGAAAAACTTGTAATTGCCTCAATAGGAAATAATGTAGATGTTCATGAAAGTTTTTTGCTTGCTTTTATTAAAATAGGATTGCTGTTTTGAAACATTTTAATATGGACGCTTGAATGCTGTATAGCTACTCCTTGATTAGCTAAAAATTTTGTAATTGATTCTTTAATAGATTTTTCATTAATTTCTCAGACAGCATTTTTATTTAAAAGAGTATATTGAGTTGCTACTTTGCCAATTTCATCTCAATATTCCTTTTTAATTGCCACTACTTTCTCATTTTTATTTAAAATATTAAAATAGTCCAATATTCATTGGGAATTTTCTGGATTTAATATTTCTATATTTGTTTTTTTGATGTTTTTTGATATTGAAAAACTCTTCAAAATTGATTCTTTTTTGATCTCTGGTACAATGTATCCACTACCTTTTTTTGAATTTAAAACTCCAGAAAAAACAAGTGATTGCAATGCTGATCTTGCAGTTAAGCGAGAACAGTGAAATTTTATTGCTAGTTGATTTTCAGAGGGGATCTTTGTGCCAACGGGTCATTCATTTGAATTAATTTTAAGAACTACATATCTTTGGATAATATTCTTATAACTTTTCATATTAATAATTATAATCAAAATAAGTGAATCTTTCCAAAAATACAAGTTCATTAATCAAAAAATTATTTGACATATTTTTTATAAATAAAAAAATATACCTTTAAATGAGAAAAGGCATAAATTTTAAAAAATTTTTTATAGAATTTTATTTTCATCAACATTTAATGTATTGAAGTTTCCAATAACATTTCGCACTTTTGTAACACTCATTCATGCATTAGGGTCAATTTCTAAAATAGTCTTTTTAAATGACCTAAATTCTAATAAGAGCATTGTTGTAGAAATTATTTCTTTTTCTTTATTACTATAGCCACCTCTAATTCTTTGAATGTGCCATGCATGAATATAATTAGATTCTTTAAAGAAATCAGAAATATAATTGGAATTTTCCGAGTGAATTTCCACTTTTATTTTTGAATATTTTGGATATGCTGTATTTATAATTAGTGAAGAAATAGTTATATAAATCAATGTTCCAATTAAGATAATAACTATATTACTTCTTATTGATTCATTAAAAATGATTGTGAATGATAATGAAATCATTAAAAAAACTAATGAAACCATAAATGTTAAGCTTCCAACATTTATTTTCTTTTTAGTAGAAAAATAATAGACAATAATGTCACCACCGCCTGATGAGCCTCCAAATTTTCATGATATTGATGTTGCAAATCCAACAACTACTGCTCCAAAAGCTGCAAGAACAAAGATTGGTCATTTATTATTTAAAACTTCATCTGGTTCAACTATAAGAGATCTAAATTCATTTGAAATAGTTTCATTAAAGAATAATGTCCCAAATGATGCTTGGACACTTAAAAAAAATAATGTTTTTATAATAAAAGATTTTTTAATTTTATTTCAGAAGATAATAATTAGTGGAATGTTTGCCAATAAGTAAAAAAGCGGGATATATGGAATAAGTCCGTCATCAAGATAACTTGGTACTATTGTAATTGCTGATAATCCTGAGGGGAATGTTCGAGCAACTTGAACAAACATTTGAATACCTATATCAAACAATATAGCACTTATTATGATCATAAAATATGAATATGATTTTTTGCTCCTCAATTGTAAAAGCCTCTGTTTCATAAGTATATAATAACAAAAAATAAGTTCCTAAGACTTATTTTTTTATAATCTCAATAATTGTTTCTTCTTTATTTTTATTTGAAATAACTTTAAACTTAATTTTTCCTTTATAAGAATACTCAAGCCCTCTTCTTATTTTTCTATTAATTCTTCTTTGAATTCATTGTTTTAAATTATCTTTATCGTTGTCCTTATCAAAAACTTGATCAATTTTTTGCTCTATTTCTAAAATTGGAACTGTCCCTAAAGCGATTCATTTAAAGTGAGCAATTTCTCTTATTTTTAAGTCTTCATCATGTTCATCATAAATTTCACCAACTAACTCTTCCATTATATCTTCAATTGTTAAGAGCCCTACTATTCTAGCAGAATCAATTTTTTCTGTAACTAAAACCATGTGTGCTTTATACATTCTCATTTCTTCAAGAGCTCTTGAAACTGTTATATGTCTTGAAACTGTTGAAATATCAGTCATATATTTACTTACTAAATTATTTCTTTGTGAAAAAATAATATCTTTTAAAATTAGTACTCCAACAAATTTACTATCCTTTTTTACAGGAATTCTTGAAAATCCATATTCTTTAAAAATTATTAAAGCTTCTTTAACGGTAGTATCATGTTTAATAAAAACAATTTTTCTTTTAGTAATCATAACTTTACTTACAGTAGTTGAATCTAAATCAAGTGCTTTAGAAGCAAGAGTCGCTTCATTTCTTCCTAAAACACCTTCTTTTTTTGCAAGCGAAATTAATGATTTAAGTTCTAATTCTGAATTTGTTACTTTTGAATTCAAAGCAATTTTCGATAATGGATAAGTAATAGGAAAAAATATTATATTAAATACTTGCATAACAAAAGCAATTTTCATCAAATAACTATAAGCATATTTTTTTGCTAAAAGTTTCGGTGTTATTTCACCAAAAATAACTATTATAGGAGTCATTACAAATGTTGAAATAATTGTTGAAGTCCCATTTGCACCTAATAATTTTGAAAAAAGTAAAGTAATAAGTGCAGATGCTGATATATTAACTAGATTATTACATATTAATATTGTTGCTAAAGTTCATCCGAAGGAATTGTAGTGTTTTTGGATAAGTTGAGCACCTTTTTTACCATTTTTAGCTGTTGTTTCTATTTTTGATTTAGAAACTGATGAATATGCTGTTTCAGCAGCTGAGAAAAATGCTGAAAATAATATAAGAATAGCAAGAAAAACAACTAAAAATATAAGCATTTCTGTACTCATTATTCGCTACCTTCTATTCTTGGAGTTCCATCTAAAAATATTCCAAATTCAGGCTCAAAAGAAAGCCTTACAATACCCGTTGCTCCATTTCTATGTTTTCCAATAATAACTTGTGTCTCTTGCTGGCTTTGATCATCTTCATCAAGGTCCTTAGATTTATAATAAGCTTCTCTATAAACAAAAGCAATAACATCTGCATCTTGCTCAATTGCCCCAGATTCTCTTATATCAGACATCATTGGAACTTTAGACTCTCTTGATTCTACTTTCCTTGAAAGTTGAGATAAGGCTATAACTGGTACGTTAAGCTCTCTGGCTAACTTTTTAAGAGTTCTTGAAATAATTGAAACTTCTGCTTGTCTATTTTCTGAATGAGTTGTGCCTACTGTAAGAAGTTGTAAATAATCAATTACAATCAATTCCAAACCTTTATTTTTTTTAAGTCTTTTTGCTTTTCAAACTAGCTCTGCTAATTTAATTCCTGGTGAATCATCTAAATATAAATTTAATTTTGAAGCCGATTCAGAAGCAAATTCTAGTTTTGTCATTTCAGAATGTGTTAATCGATTCGGTTCATAAATTTTTCGTGAGGAAATTCTCCCTTTAGAGGAAATGATTCTATTCATCAAGGCTTTATTTGGCATTTCAATTGAAAAGAATGCTACTGGATTCTCTTTTGCAACATTTGTTGCAATATTAAGTGCTAAGGCAGTTTTCCCCATCGAAGGTCTTGCTGCCAAAATAATTAAATCACCTTTATGAAGCCCTCCCAAAATTTTATCAAGAGACTTAAATTCAGTTGGGATACCAGAAATTATTTCTCCAGAGAGTTTTTTACTTATATCATCCATCGCTTGTTTAACAACATCTTTTGCATTTTGAAATTCCGATTTAGATCCATCTCTAGCATTAGAAATAATGTTCATTTCAACTTGCTCTAAAACTTCATCTGAGGATAAATGTTTTTTTCTAATTGTATCTTGAATCGCATTTATTTCGATAATAACACTTCTCATTTTTGCTGCTTCAACAATAGCTTCTGCATATTTAATGATGTTTGATGTTAATCCTGCTTCTGAAATTAAAAGGTCAATATATTCGCTTCCACCAGCTTTTTGTAAATTTCCATCCTTTGTCAAAATTTCAATAATAGGTGCCGGTTCAATTGCGAAATCTTGTTCCGATGCATCATCAATAGCTTGAAAGACAAGTTGATTTTTAACATCAAAAAAATCCTCAGAACTTAAAAGTCCTTTAGCTTTATCGAAAGAATTTTTGTCTACTAAAATCGAGCCTATCAAGGCCTTTTCATATTCTACTACTTGATTTTTATTCAGCATTTAAAACCTCTATTTTTAAGTTAGCTATAACATTATTATATAGCTTTATAGGAATCAAAGTTGTTCCTAAGGAAGCGATTTGAACATTTTTAATTGAGTGTGAATTTAATTTAATTCCATGACGCTCAAGTTCTTTTAATACTTGCTTTTTAGTTACATGCCCATGAACAACCATATTAGTCACTTTCAACTTAAAAGTAAGTACAATTTTCTCTATAGCTTCTTTTACTTTATTTGCATTTTTTATTTTATCCTGATTGTCTTTTTCAATATTAAGCAACTTATTTTTAAGCATATGCTCTGTTTTTGAATTATATGGAACTGCAAGTGATTTTTTGATTAAAAAATTCGTTGCATATCCTCGGGAAACTTCAATAACATCATTTACTTTACCTTCTTTACAATCTTTAATTAAAATTACTTTCATTTAATCTCCTTCTTTCAATGAAACGATTGATTGAATTATGTTATCTTCAAAAATCGTTAATGGTTCCTTAGAAACAGCAGCCGAGGCTCCAAAGTGTCCTCCACCGCCAACTGCTTCTGCTATAACTTGAACATTAGTATTAATACCCCTTGCTGACATTTTAAATTCCTGCTTACCTGGTAATTTAGCAATTACAAATGCTGCATACCTTCCTTGAACTCTTAAAATTTCATCCGCTGCTAGTGAAATAATATCTTGCGGCACTTCACCAGGATATGATGATAAAAAGTAACCTTTTTTTACTTCTTTAACTGAAGATAGAATTTCAGCAACTAGAGATGAATATTTTTCAGGTAGTTTTAAAATTTCAGAAGAAATTCCTGAACTTGCCCCAAATCCTTCAAGTCACGAAGCGGCTGCAAAAGTTCTAGAGGAAGTTGAATTTGTGAATTGTTTTGTGTCAAGATAAATTCCATTTAATAGCATTTGAGCATATTTTTTAGATGGTTTAACAGATTTTGATATGAATTGTATCACTTCAGTAACAATTTCTGATGCAGATGAAGCTGTAGTATCGATATAAACGTTAACTGATGGAATGTCATTTGGCAGTTTAGAAACACGGTGGTGGTCTAAAATAAAGACATTATCATGCTTAACACCATCTAAGGCTTTGTCATTTTCAATTCTTGATAAATCAGCGGTATCAACAATTATTACCAAAGTATCATTTTTACCTGTCATTCTTGTTGCTCTTGTTTTTTTAATGAAAATTTCCCTTTCTTCTTTTGAAAAGAATTTTTCAAGTGTTTTCTCCGTTGTTGAGTCAAATGTATTATTTTGAATGTAAACTTCTTTATTAAATTCTTTAGCTAAGGCATAAACCCCCATTGCAGAACCAACTGCATCTAAATCAGCAAAGACATGCCCATAAATAACAACCTTTTTTATAGTTTTTAATTTAAGTTTATCTTCAATTATTTTAGAAATTTGTTTAATACGAACTCTTGAAGATGATTGAGCTGTTTCTGACTTTGAACCATAATAGACAGGTTTTTTATTTGGCTCCATCACAGCAACTTGATCTCCTCCACGAGCTAAAGATTGCAATAAACCATCTTTTGCAAGGTCAATTAATTCTTTGTAATGTGATGAACCAGCTCCAATACCAATAGAAACGGATAATTGTACTCCATCCATAACTTTTACAGACCTAATTTTATCTAAAAATTTGAATTTGTCAAAAGCAAATCTATCTAATACTGCTTTATTAAAATAAATCAAAAATTTTCCATTTACATATTGTCTATATATTAAATTATAATTATCAACTAAACTATCAAGAAGTTTAATTACAGAAGAACGAACTTTAAACAGTTCTTCTTCAGGTAAAATAACTTGAAGTTGTTGAAAATTATCAATTTCCATTTCTGCAATAACTGATTTTTCAGAAGAATATTGGTGCATAATCATTGCTTCATTAGTAATATCTTTTAGAATTAAAGTTTTAGAATTAAAGTCAATTTGAGCCCTAAAGACAACTCCATCAAGTTCAAAACGAAATAGTGAATTACCTTTTTGAAATTGTTCACCGAATGAAGTTGAAAGATGATTTAGTTTAGTTCCAATCAATTTCTTATTAACTCTGCCTTGAATGAATTTAGAAATTCAAATAATGTCTGCTGAGTCATTAAAAATTACTAAACCAACACCAACTGTTGAAATTGACTCTTCAATATATGAATCAAAAGATTTTCTTATATTTTCTCTTTTTTTAACAATCATGAACGTTGCTAAAATAATAGTAGCAAAAACAGAAAGAATTAAAATGATTAAAAGTGTTACTGAGAAATATTTACTCATTGAGCTCATATTACTATCAAGAATAATAAGAAGTATTGCAGTAAAAATCCCTACAACAAAAACTGAAAATATAAAGAATGCTAAATAAAGTTTGTTTTTCATATTTAAATTATATATTAAGAAAATAAATATTATATATATTTATTAATAAAAAAACAGCAAATTGCTGTTTAATTTATGGTTTTCTAACTCTTTCTTTAGAATAAGGAATTAAAGCCATTTGTCTTGCTCTTTTAATAGCTTTTGACATTGCTCTTTGTTGATTAGCTGTTAATCCTGTTACTCTAGCTGCAAGAATTTTTCCGTGTGAATTAATGAATTTTTCAATTAATTCAATATTTTTATAATCTACATATTTAACATCTTTTGGTAAGAATGGATTTCTCTTTTTTCTTTTTAGAACTTTTTTCTTTTTCTGTGTACCTATTTGCATATTATTCTCCTATAAATCTAGTTCTCATGGAACATCATTTTCTTCTTCTTCATTTTTATTATTTTCTTCTTTTTCAAATTCAACAACTTGATCATTTGAAGGTGCTTTTACAACACTTGTATAGTGAGTACTATGTTCTCTTGCTTCAACTTGAGATTTAGACTCTAAACCTTCAACTCTATCTGCTGTAACTTCATATCTTGTAATTTGTTGATTTTCAGAGTTCAGATATGAAGAAGATGTAAATCTTCCCTCAACTGAAATCATTGCCCCTTTTTTAATATAATTTTCAACAAATTCAGCTTGACTTCTTCAAGCAACGATTGGAATAAAGTCAGTTTGATTTTCCCCAAATTGTCTACTAACTGCAATTGTAAATCTTGTATATTTAATTCCTGAATTTGTGACTTGAGTTTCTGGATCTCTTGTTAATCTTCCAACAATAAGAATCTTGTTCATTATCTTTTTTCTCTTTGATCTCTTTGGTCTCTTTGATCTCTGTTATTATATCTAAAAGGTCTTGCAGTTCCGTTTTTCTCTCTTTCTGCTCTTTCAGCAGCTCTTCTCGCTTTAAATTCTTCAAATTTTTTCATATTTTTTAAAGAGTCAACAGCTCTTTCTGAATCTAAATTAATAACAAGTTGTCTTCATATAGATTTATTAATGTTTACTTTTCTTGTAAATTCTTTAATGAAGTCTCCTTCTGTTTCAACATTAACTAAAACATATTGTGCTGTATTAGATTTATTAATTGGATATGCTAAGTTTGTTCTATCCATTTTAGTGAATTTCTTAACTCCATCCTTAAAAATTTCATTTGTAAATTGTTCAATTTCTTTTATATCCTTCTTAGGATCAATAATCATCATGATTTCGTAATTAGCCATTCATGGCCTCCTTTGGGTTCAACGCTTAGCGCAGGAGTTTTTTATAACTCGTTATTTATTATACACCAGCATATAGTTTATTTATTTATAAAAAGTAAAAAAATACTCATTTACAATCATTAAAATGATTACATGAGCATTTAATTAAACTATTACTAATAGATGGTTTAAATATTTTTCGATTTCTGAATCACTCAAATTTGGATCAATTTTTTGCAGTAAATCTTTAATTTTTTCATAAGAATTTAATGTAACTTTAAATTTATTTGAAATATCACTATTTAAAGTTTTAACTGTATCCTTAAGAGAAATATTATTTTTTTCAAGAATACTTTTAGTTGAATCAACATCAATTGCAGAAAGAAGTAAATCGTTATTAAGTAATTTTTCTATATTATTATAATCATCATTACTTAAATTTGATACTCTACTTCCTTTTCCTTCCAAAATATCCCCCACTTTGTTAAGAGTCTCCTCTTTTGTGTCTACTAGTATATGTTTTAAATCTTCCTTTTCTTTATTGGATAAACTTTTTTGCGATCCAAATGAAAGAATTGAAGCTAGAGAATTATTCATTTTAGTAAATCCACTTGAAGGCATTAATATAGTTGAAGCCTCAACAAAGAAAACAGTAATTGGAAAAATTGTTATAACCCCAAGTCCTGATCCAATTATTCTTCCCTTCAAATTGGATTTTCCATCTTTTTTATTTAATTTAATCTTCTTTTTTAGTCGTGGTCTAAAAACTCAATATGCAGAAAATGCCATTGAATTTGCAGTAAAAAGAATTACTACTAATATGAAAAATCCACCATATTTGGATACAACATAATCCATATTTATTTGCTCGACATTTATAAAATTCGAAACTAAGCTCCCTATTTTATCAAGAAATATAACAGACGGAACTAAAAATATAATATTTCATAATAAGAAAAATACCCCAGCTTTTCAACCAGTTATAAACCCCGCCAGTGCTCCAATTAATAATGCAAAAATAAATATTAAAATAGGTATAAAAATATTACTTTCGTCTGAAGCAAATCTTAAAAAATTCATCATTGTTCTTTCCCCTTGTATAATTAATACTAATGTATTATAACATAGGGATAATTTAAAAAAATGAATTAATTATTTTTTTTAATTTCTGAATATTTGTTCCTTTTTTTGATGAAACAATAATGTAATCATTTGTAATTTTTTTTAGAGATTTTTCAGTTTTATGTAACTCTGACTGCTTTACTTTATCAGATTTAGTTAAAACCACAATAAATTCTCGATTAATTTCTTTTAAAGAATCAATCATTAATTTATCATCGATTGTTGGACCAACCTTTGAGTCTATTAAAACAAATGTTTGAATTAATTCTTTTCTTCTTAAAAAATATTCTTCAATCATGACAATCATTTTCATTTTTACATTTTTAGGCATTTTAGCATACCCATAACCCGGAAGGTCAACTAAAGTTTTTTTATTTATATCTTGAAAAAAATTAATTAATTGAGTTCTTCCTGGAGTATTAGAAGTTCTTGCCAATTGACTTTGATTTGTCAAGGCGTTTATTAGTGTTGATTTACCAACATTAGATCGACCAATAAAACAAACCTCCCTTGAGTGTCCTTTTAGTCAATTATTTTCGTCAGTTGATGAAAGAATAAATTTATACATAATTATATTTTATCTTAAATAGTAAATAAAATAAATCAAGAGTAAATTGAAATTTTTAAATAAAAACTTTAGCATTGCTAAAGTTATTTTTTTATTTGAATTAATTAGATACTTAACATGTGTTTTAATGTTCTTACATATTGTGAAACAAATGAACATTCATTGTCATATCATGTTAGTAATTTAAACATTGATTTTCCGTCTACTTTTAATTCTTTTGTCATTAATGAATCAAAAATTGAACCATGTGTTGAACCAATAATATCTGAAGAAACAATTGGATCTTCTGTATAACCTAATGAATCTGATGCAGCATTTTTCATTGCAGCATTAATTTTTTCAACTGTTACATTTTGATCTTTAAATTCAACAACTAAATCAACTAGTGAACCTGTAATAATTGGCCCTCTAACTGCAATTCCATCAAGTTTTCCATTTAATGATGGTAAAACTTTACCAACTGCTGCTGCTGCTCCAGTAGTTGTAGGAACAAAGTTTTGTGCTCCCGCTCTAGCTCTTCTTAAATCTTTATGTGGTCTATCTTGAGTTCCTTGGTCTGCTGTATAAGCATGAATAGTTGTCATAATTCCTTTTTCAATACCAAATGAATTTTCAAGTACATTAGCAACAGGTGATAGTGCGTTTGTTGTACATGATGCAGCTGAAACGATTTTATCGTCTGATGTAATTGCATCATGATTTACTGAATAAACAATTGTTTTAAGGTCTCCTTTAGCTGGTGCTGATATAAGAACTTTCTTTGCTCCAGCATCAATATGAGATTGTGATCCTTCTTTTGAAACAAAGAATCCTGTTGATTCAACAACAATATCAATTCCTAATTCTCCTCATGGAAGATTTTTAGGATCTCTTTCAGCAAGTACTTTAATTTCTTTGCCGTTTACAACTAAGTTCCCATTTTTAACTTCAACTGAGCCATTAAATTGCCCGTGTGCTGTATCATATTTTAATAAGTGTGCTAATGTTTTAGCATCTGTTAAGTCATTTAAAGCTACTACTTCAACGCTTGAATCTTCAACTAATTGTCTAAAAACTAGTCTACCTATTCTTCCAAATCCATTAATCGCGATTTTTTTCATATTTTCTCTCCTCTTGTACTTTTATTAGTACATTATTTTTTAGAAATAATCTCCTCTAATTGATATATCATTATAAAAATCACCAATTAGGGGCAGATTCAACTGCCATATAAATTATACTCTCTTTTTAAAAATTATTCACATATGTTTATAGATTAATAATTCTCTAATAATATTAAAATAAAATATAAGATATATTAGTCTTATCTCTTATTTTTCCCTTTGATTAAAACGCTAATTGAAAGAGCTTTAATTCTGCTAATTAATCTATTAGCATTGTCATAATCTCTATAGTTAGTTCCAGATGTAATTGCTTGCTTTTTTAAGAGATTATCATGTGAATAATTGGAGCTAAAAAAGGTTATTCTCTCATGCTCCATTCTTTCGTTCAGCAAACTAAATAAAAAATCATCTCTAAATCATGTTGTAATTTTCTCAGCACCAATGTCATCAATAAATAAATATTCGACTTTGGTAAGTGTTCTAAAAATCTCCAAATATTCATCATTGTCAGAACCAAATGTTCCTTTAAGAATAGAGGTAAGTTTAGATAAATTGATAAAACCAATTTTTTTATCGTTTTCAGCTAATTTTTTGGCAAATCTTTTCATAATAAAAGTTTTTCCTATACCAATCTGTCCGTGTAAATACAATCCCTTTTTAGGGGGTTCTTCTCCATTAAGAAAATTCGCAAATAAATTTACAATTTCTTTTCTTCCTTCTTCATATATGAATTTTTTATCGTCCTCAAAATTAACTGGATACATTTTATTAGTAACGACATTATTTAAGTATCTATATTTCAAACCTCTTTTTGCGAGAACTGATATTCTTTTTACAGACCCATTTTCGTGAAGTTCGAAAGAAGTCAATGTTTTTCTAATTCCATCATCAATTTCTTCTGACATATCAATTAAAATTGGTATTGCTTCTATCATTTGTTTTTTTGTAAGTTTAAGTGCATTAACTTTTTTTGATATTTTTTCATTTTCTAATAGTTTTTTTAAAATTGAATCATATTTGTCTGACATTAGAGTTCTCCGCCAAGAGTCTCAAAAATATCATTTCAAGACAATTCTCCATTTTTTTCTTCAATATCATTTGATGTAACAATGGAATTCGCGCTATGACTCAAAGAATTTTGATGTTCTCTTGCTGCTTTTAGTTCAATTTCTATATCAGTTGACAAAGTAATTCCTTTAGAAATCATATCCGAAGCAATTTTTTCGACATGATTAGAAACAAATTTTCCATTCGAATCATATGTATAAGATATTATTTCATTTATTGAACATGAAGTTAATCCATTGTTTCGAATTCTTTGAATTAATTTAAGTTGAGATGGAGTGACGGTATTTCCAGTTAGGTATTTTACAAATTGTGTAGATGTAAGGCCTTTAATGGCATCATTTTTGTTCTGAAATTTAACAATCGGCATCTCTAAAGTATTGTCATTTTCAATTTTTATAATATCAAAAATATCTTGATACTTTTTAGTAACTTCATCAAAGCCATTTTTAACGATTTTTTGCTCTTTAAAAGCGAAACAAATTCTATTGAAAATTATCTCTCCAATTTTGGACAAACATTTATCTTTTAACATGGTATTTTTCTTAAAATCATCAGGAATCAAAGGGGCATTTAATAAGAATAAAAAAGACTTATCTCTTTCTCTTTCAAAAGTTCTTAATAATCCCACTGCTTCAAGCTTATTTTTAGCTATAAAAAGGTCATCTAATGAAATGCCTAAAGTCTTTACAATATCATCGAATTCATTATATGATGGATTATCTTTATTAATATAGTTATAATCATTCAAAATTGAATACAATGTTACTGAATTTATCCCTATTATAGGGGTATATAGGTTTCTTAGAGTAATATAATCTTCATGACTTAATCTTTTTTTTGATTCAGTAATAAATTTTATTTTACTCATAACAACTCCTTTTCAAATATCTCCATAATATAACTATATATAAAGATCGATGTGATCTAAGAAAATATTTTATTTTTTTGAAGTTTTTTTAGTTAAAAAACAAACTTATCAACATGTAATATGTCAAAAAAAACCTAATATAAATGAGTCTTTTTTATTTTTTAATGTTATCCACGATTTTATTTTTTTTAGATCAATTTTTGCTATGAATTATTTGACTATTTGAATAATATATTATCAAAATTTATTTGGTCATCTTCATCTTCTTTTTTTGGTGTATTTTTTTGAGTATTTTTTACTACTTTTTGAGCTTTTTTACTAACTCCATAATATTCTTTAAGAGAATCTAATTCATATTTTTCTAAAAATTCACAAAATTCTTTTGTTACTGTTTTTTCATATCTCATTTCTTCTAATTTATAGGGAATTTCGACATCATACATTAGCGTAGCAACATCTTTACATAAAAATGCCATTTCTTTATCTTTAATAAGTTTTTCCTTTATAGATCCAGTTATTTCTTCTATATTTTCATAAATTCCTTCAATATTTTTATATTTATCAATAAGTTTAACGGCACCTTTTTGACCAATTCCTTTAACTCCAGGTAAATTATCAGAAGGATCTCCAACTAATCCTTTTATATCTTTTACTTGGTCAGGATTATATCCATAAATTTCAAAGAAATTATCGATATCAACTCTAGTATTAGGCTTATTTCCATTTTGTGGAACAGCAATTGAAATATTTTTTTGAACTAATTGAAATAAATCTTTATCAGAAGATAAAATAACTATTTCAGTATTTTCTGAAACATGTTTTTTAGCGAGAGTCGCAATAATATCATCAGCTTCTATTGAAATGATTTGATGATGAATAATCTTCATTTTTGAAATCATATCTTTAACAATTGGCATTTGGTCAATTAATTCTTGAGGAGTTTTTTGTCTGCCTCCCTTATAAGATTTAAGTTTATCGTGTCTAAGTGTTTTTGACCCTGCATCAAAAGCAATTAAAACATGAGTGGGTTTATATTGTTTAAATGATTTTTCAAGCATTTTATTTAAAGTCAAAACAGCATTAATCGGAGTACCATCGCTTGTTCTTAATAATCCTCTTGAACCATATGCAGTTGCATAGTACGCTCTATATGTTAGCGAATTTCCATCAATTAGTAAAAGTTTTTTATCCATTTTCCATTTCCTTTCAAGCTTTTTTCAAAATATATGTTCGTTTTTTATTTCTAATTTTACATTCAATTTTAGCTTTAACAATTGTTCTTGCTTTAGTATTTTCAACAATTTTATAAATATTGTTAAAAATCATTAATTCAATAACTGATGATGAGTCAGAAACAGTTGCTACTGCCATTGTTTCTCCAGTCTTAGTTAAAAAGCTTCTAATTTTTTCAACAAGAATAACAACATCAGAGGATGTCTCATCATTTATGTCAAGAAGTTTAGTTTTCAATTCATATTGAGATGTTAAAAAAGCATTCATTTGAAATCCAAATAATTTTTTCTCGTTAAAAATTTCATCAGAAATATTTGTAGGTTGTTCAATAAGTTTTGGTTTAGATATTATAGAATAATCAATTTTATTTTCTCCATCTTCACTATAAGTAACCATTTTAGAATAGCGAAGTGCAGAAGGAAGTGAATCAGAAAGAGTTTGCATATTACCAAAATCTCTTAATGCATTAGCATTTATCAATAATTGAATTGTTGATTCGCCTATTCCTGAAATTCTTGCTCTAGTTACAAAATCAAATAAATCATTAAATTTATTTTCTTCTCTAACGGAAAGAATTTTAGATGCTGCAGCATCTCCAAAGCCTTTAATTAATTGGAGAGGTAGAATAATTTGAGAATCTTTATTAATAACATTTTTTTCAGAGCGATTAATATTTGGAGGAATTATTTTTACCTCTCTTCTTTTTGCCTCTTCTACATATTTTTTGACTGTTGCTTGAGAAGCGATTGAAGCTTCTAAAAGAGCAGTGTAGAATTCAAATTTATATTTTGCCTTTAAATATGCCATTCTATATGAAAGCATTGAATATGCAACTGCATGTGATTTATTAAATCCATAATCTGCAAATTTTTCTATCAATTTATAAATTCTTTCAACTTCTTCTTTTTTATGATTATTTTTAATTCCACCATTTATAAAAATAGTTTTTAAAGATTCAATCAAAGAATGATTCTTTTTACCAATTGCTCTTCTAAGAATATCAGCTTGTCCAAAACTCATTCCTGAATAAACTTGAGCAATTTCCATAATTTGTTCTTGGTAAACAATAATTCCATAAGTATCATCTGTAATTCTATCAAATTCATCAGAAACTAATTCTCTTCTCTTATATCCATTTTTGATGTTTGCATATAAAGGAATGTTATCCATTGGTCCAGGTCTAAATAAGGATAAAATTGCAGATACATCATTGAATGATGAAACTCCAACATCTTCTAATGTTTTTTTCATACCATAGGATTCAAATTGGAAAATACCGTTTGTGTCTCCCTTAGATAAAATATCAAGTGTTTCCTTGTCATCAAGTGGAATTTCATGTAAATTAACTGTTTTCTTTTCGTTTTTATATATTTCTTCTTGAATTCTCTGAATAATTGTCAAGTTTCTTAATCCCAAAAGATCTATTTTTAAAATACCATGCTCTTCTAAATAATCCATTGAATACTGAATTTGATTGTAGCCTTCAGGCCCCTCTACAGTAGGCGCTTTTAATAATATTGGTTTATCAGAAATAACTATTCCTGCAGCATGAGTTGAAAACTGTCTTGGTAAGCCTTCAATTAAAGCTGAAAGTCTAAACAATTTTGAATATTGATCTGATGAATCAATTAGTGCTCTAAATCTTGCAACATTTTTATAAGCATCTTGCAAATTATTATCAGATGGTATTAATTTAGAAATAGCATTAACATCTCTAACGGGAATTCCCATGTGACGCGCTACATCTCTTATTGCAGATTTAGCTCCTAGTCTTGAAAAAGTTGAAATAAGAGCTACATTATCATTTCCATATTTATTAAATAGATATTTAATGACTTCATCTCTTTTAGTGTCTTGAATATCTATGTCAATATCAGGCATAGATATTCTTTCTGGATTTAGAAATCTCTCAAAAAGTAAACCATATTCAATTGGATTAATTTCAGTAATATCTAGTAAAAAAGCTACAATGGAACCGGCGGCAGATCCTCTACCTGGACCAATAGATATTTGATTTTTCTTACTTCATGTAACTAAATCTCAAATAATTAAAAAATAATCTTCAAAACCAAGCTTTTCAATTATCGATACTTCATATTCAATTCTTTTTACATATTCCATTTTATTAGGAACCGTTGCAAGTTTTTTATTTGCATTCTCTTTTAAAATTGACTTAAGAAATTCAATTGATGAAATTCCTTGGCTATTTTTATATTTTGGAACAGGGTAATTATTTTCAGGTCAAACAATATTACATTGCCTAACAATTTCTGCTGCTTGATCCATTATTGGAGAATTGCTTTGAGTTTCAAATAATAATGGTTCAATATTCGATAAATCCATTCCCTTAGTTACCATGTCATTAAGCAATTGAATAGATTCTTTTTCTTTTTCTTCCAAAATTTTACCTTCTTGAACATAAACGCCATTTGCTATATTTTCATTAGTCGTTCCAACAAAATAATTTTCCATTTTTAAATTATTTCCTGTCATTGCATAATGCCCTAATGAAGGGTGGTCAATGACAAATATGTTTGGAGAATTAATTTCTTCTTTTTTAATATCAATTTTTCTAATTTTTTTTGAAGAAAGTTCATTTAAAAGAATATAACCTTGGTGATTTTTAGCGAGTAAAATAACTCTAAAATTTTCTACATCTAAATCTAGTCCAATAACTGGTTTTAAATTAGCCTTTTTTGCCTTATGTATAAATTCAGATACCCCAAACATTGAATTATGATCAGTTATAACAAGAGATTCTAATCCATGTTTTTTTGCTTTTTTAATTAATGCATCTATTCTTATTGTTGATTCTTGAAATGAATACTCTGTATTTACATGTAATGGTGTTATTTTCATATTACAATTATAAAAGAAAAAAGACTAAAGTCTTTTAATAAGTAAATTTATTAATTTGAATGTTTTCTTTTATGTTAAGAGTCTCAAATCTTTCTAGTTCTTCTAGTTCTTTTTCAAGCTTTTCAGCCTCCCAAATTTTAGGTTTAATAACGGGATTTTTTGGAGCAAATAATTCGCAAGTTTCATTGGCTCTTTCAATAGAAATCTTATAAGTTCCAATTTTTTCAGCTTTATCAACGGTTTCTAATTTATCCGCTGTTATTAAGGGTCTATATATAGGTAATTTTGCAACATTTTGAATTACCCTCATTGATTCCAAAGTTTGTGATGCTACTTGACCAAGATTTTCCCCATTAGATATGCCTAAATAATTTTCATCTTTAGCAATTTGAGAAATTATTCTGTAAAAAGATCTTCTCATTAAAATTATTTTAAATGATGGCTTCGAAACAAGTCCAATGTAATTCATTAAATCTGTGTAGTTTGATCTATATAATTTTGTTTCTCCTTGATATTTAACCAATAAGTTAAGCAACTTATCAATTTTCTTATTTGTTATATCATCCGTAAAGGGTGGAGTGACAAAATTAATGTAATCAACATGAATGCCTCTTTTCATCATTTCAAATGCTGCGACCGGGGAATCAATTCCTCCTGAAATTGCATGTAAAACTTTTCCATTAATTCCAGTAGGATAACCTCCTAAGCCGTTAATTCTATCTATAAAAACATATGTAAAATTTTCTCTTATTTCAATTTCCACTCTAAAATCCGGATTTTTTACATCAACTTTATAATTACTATTTTCGAGAATAAAATCTCCAAGTTTAGAGGCAAAACCCATTGAAGAGTCGTTATAACCTTTTCAATGTCTTTTTACAACGACCTTAAAGGTTTTGCCATTTTTATTTTCAATTAATTTAAGAATAGTATTTTTTATTTCATCTTCGTTTGTTGCGGTTTTTACAACTGGAGAAAATGAATGTATTCCAAAAATATTTTTTAACCCACTTATATTTTCTTCTGAAAATGGCAAATACATTCTGTCAAATTCTATTAAGGGTTTAACTTCCATTAATCTCTTTATGTTTTTTCCTAAATATCTAACAAATCTCATTTTATTTTTTCCTTTTGTTGATAATTCCCCAAACCTTATTAAAATATCTGAGTACATTTTACTCTCCTCTTCTTTCTAATTCTGTAATTATTGTATTAAGAGCGTGAGCATATTTCCCCTCAAGATATGCTCTCTCTGAACTGTTTAAAACGATATTTAATCTTGTATCGCCTGCTCTTAAAGGAGCTAATTCTTTGATAAGATTAGAAGCTATTTCTGCAATTTGAATATTGCCACTAACAGCCATATAAAACTTAGAAGTTAATTTCATTAGTTCTTCTGTTTCATTTTTTAATTCTTTATCATAACGGCGTTCTTTAATTCTTTCTGCAATTGAATTTACCATATTTGATAAATATTCATATTCATTTTTTTGATCATTAACCAATTTAACATTATGAGGTTTCATATTAGCTAAAACTTCATTTAAAGCGGCTTCAGATTTTTTAAATTTATTCTTAATTAGTGAAGCTTCAATATTTATTGATCATAAATGTGTTAACATTTCATTCATTTTTAAAACAAATAAATTTAATTTTTTTAAAAGCAATTTCATTCTAGATATTTTTGAAGAATATGGAGTATTTTTATCTTTCATTACTTCTCTTAAATTTAGTGTTCTTTTATTAATCTCAATTGCCAAAGCATCATTTTCTTCAACTGAAATTCTGAGAGAATTTGAAAGTGTTTCCCCTTTTTCCACTAATTTATTAACTTGTTTTTTTAAAGATGCAAATTTTTTTAAATTTACTTTTGATTCCATAATCACATTTTCATAATTATGAATAAAATAGTTTCTTGAAGCAATTTCAAAATTAATCATTCTTTCTAGAATTTTTACAGCTCTTAAAATTTGCTTGATTGTATCTTTCGTTTCTTTAAATTTTAATTCACTGTAATAAACTTTAGCGTCATTGAAATGTTTTGATATTTCATAAAGTGATTCTTTAAGATTAATATGATTCATTGACGCAGAAAGTTCATTTTTTTTCTCTTTATATATTTTTGTAAGACTTTCTATGACTCTTGGAATAGTTGTATAAATATACGTTTCTATTTTGGGAGCTTCTGAAATTACTTTAATAAATTCAGTTATTTTTTCAGAATATATTTTTAAGTGCATAGATGCCTCGTTATTTTGTGCTAATTCCAAATAATTATTAAATTGTTTCCCCTCATCCTTTATATTATCCAATAATTCATCAATTTTAGTTGACAATTTACTTAAAACAATTCTTTTTAATTGATAAACTCGTATTCCTGCTCTTAAATTTGATGAAAAAAAGACATATTCTCTTGATAAGAAATGATCTTGCTGAGTAATTATTGATGAAGAAGTAATAAAATCATTTTCTAATGAATCTATTTTTTTTATTAAATTTTTAATTTCATTTATTTTTTTATAAAGAAGATGTTTTTTCATTTTAGAAGCATTAGTATTGATATTTTCAAATAAATTTGCTGACCTCTTTATAAGAAGTTCGATTTCATCGTACTTATCTCTTAATTCTAAAAAGGTTTTATCATATTCATCATTTCCTTTTACAACTATACTAACTCTTGTCAATATTGAATCAATTTTTCTTAATCTTTCAATTCTTATTGTTTTGGCTATGGCATCTATTTCTTTATTAATTTTAGATTTATATTTTAAGCTTCTGTATATTAAAATAGCTGCTATTATAAGCAGAATAGTTACAGGGACTAAAAAAATGATTGACAAAATTTGCGCTGACATGACTTAATTATAAATTAAGTTATGATGAAAATCTAAATTATAGGTTGAAAAGGGCAAAATTGTTTTTTACTATTCAAAGTAAATATCATCAATTTTAATGTTTTAAATTTTTGACTCAATGTTTTCTCTTAAAATTATATTTTAATTTAGTTCAATAAATTCATTATAAAAACTATAATTTGATGTTTCTCCAATGAAAGGAATTGCTATTGGTTGACTTTTAATTGATTTTCTATTGACTTTATCCTACCTAAAAAAATAAAAAGTAGATAACTCTACTAAAATATCAAATATTATACTGAATTTAGAGTTGTCGACTTTTCTGTTACAAGCTTATAATATCACTTTTATTTATTTAATTTATCTAATTCTTTTAAGTTATGCTGTATGTTATTTATGTACTTTATATTCCTTAAAGTCTTTTTCATTTCTATAAAAGTCTATATAAGTATTTTCCTTAAAATAATAAATTGAAAGTAATTTCTTCTTGATACATTAGCTAGTTCTTTATGAGTATCACTGGTAATTTCATACTGAATACCATTTTCTAAGTATGCAATATGTTTGCTCTCAACATTTTCTACTCCATTTATATTTCTCTGAGTTACTTTGATAACTCTTTTCTTTTGGCATAGTCCGGAAGTTAATAGAGCTAAAATATCTTCAATTTCCCTTTCATAACCTTTACTTAATTTATCAAAATCTTTTAGCTTATTCTTTTTTTTCAGTCTCTTTTGCTAATATCTCTGATTTTGCTTTTTGATCTACTAATTTAACTAACTTATTTTTAATAAGACTTAAAATATCTTTTGTCAATAATGACTAACCAGCGCTTAAAGCAATCTTATAAGAATTTTCTATCTCTTGGATTTGTTTTTCTTTATTCTTTTTAGAATCATTTAATTGTTTTAGTGTGTTATCTCAAACATTGTTTTTCTCTTTTTTGTAGTCCTTAAATGGGAATTGTGACTACTCCATTATTTGTGCTTATAAATTCCAAATAGGTTTTTATTCAGAGCGCTAATAAAAAAAAGCGGACCAAGGGAGCATGACATGCTTTAGCATAAAACAAGCAAATGTAATTAATGAGTGAAGTTTTGCCTTGTATAAAACTTTGTAGAATGGTGCTTGCAAAGATTAGGAAATAACTCTATCTATATTTTAAAAACTAATAAATATATAAAAAATAATTAAGTCTTTATGCTTTTTATTAGTGTTAAAACTTAATTATTATTATCATAAAATTAAAATATTATTAAATTATTCGCCATGAAATGGTTCCTCGGAAGAGCGAACAAAACCTCTTAACGAAAGTAAAGGGGTATTAAAGTATACCCCTTTTTAAAAATTAAGGAGCGTAGAGTGGTATGATTAAAGTATGAAGTTAACATTTGATTTTAAAAGTGCATCACGGGGACAGGCGTTAGGAATAGCTAATCACAATGCTAGAGTAAAAGGTCATTACGAAAGTAGACTTACCAAACCAGGATTAATAGGCGGCATTCGACAAGAGGACATAAAAAATAATATAGAGCTGACGCCGATTCAATCCTTTGATGAAAAAGATTGGATCGGCGGTCGAAAGATTGTTGGAGGAAGGCAAAGTCTAGCTAGAAAAAATGAATTCACTACTTGAATGATTCAAGCCGGAGGAATTAATAACAAAGAAAAGAAATTAGATACTTTGCCATTGAAGGAAAATATCAAATTTTTAAAAGATGCTCATAAGTGACTTGAACAGAAATTTGGAAAAGTAAATATTAAATCTTCACATATTCACTTAGACGAAACAACTCCTCAATTGCAAGTTGTGATGTCGAATATAGTTGAAAGAGAAGATGGGAAAATTTATCTAGGTAAAAAAAGAACTTTCGGTTATCAAGGATTAACTGAATTACAAATAAAAATGAAAGCAAAAGCTTTACAACAAGAATTTCATAAAGATGTTGCAAGTAAATATGGAATTGAAGAGCAAGATAAGAAACTTGGAGATAAAGGGAAATTAGGTCAAGCTTCATGACTCTTGCAATTGAAAGAGCAAGAACTGAAAGAGATAAAAGAGACTCTTTCTCAAAATGAGGCGGATGTAAAACTATTTGAAGCTTTTGCATCAAAAAATAAAGATGCAAAAGCAATCGGATTAAAAATGGTTAAGGCTTTAGAAAAATACAATCCGGAATTAGCTAAAGCTGCCAAAGCAGCCTTAGTCAAAAAAACAAAAGAAAATATAAAGGACAGATAATATGATTAAGAAAATAAAAGTAAAAGATTTAATTAGAATGGAAAATGATTTGGAGTGAGAGATAAATGGATTCAAATTTTTATATGGTCCTAACGGAGTAGGTAAAACAACTCTATTGGATTCAGTTTACTCTTTAATTGAAGGTGATAATGATATTTGAATGATAGAGGGGGAAGGCCCAAGGTCAATACCATATTCAGAACTAGAAATTGAATTTACAGATCCTGAACTAGAATCAATAAAATATATTGGCAATTCGAGGGAATACAGTAATAAGGAATTGAAAGAAATCTACGAAGATAAAGTGGAAAATAATGATGTAAATTTTAATAGGTGATTTGGCAATATGATTAATCAATGATTTATTGCTTTGAATAGAATAGAAGGGAGAATCTTTTCAAAAAATATTAGTATTCTAGATGAAATTGATTCCTTAGATTCTGAAAAATATTTAGAGATTAAAAAGATGATTAAAAGTAATTTCACTAATTATATTGTAAGTGAAAAAAATAGCACGATGAATCTAAACAGATCTAAAGTAAAGGATATCTATCAAGTCTTGTATATAACAGTTGAAAGAATGGCGCCAGATTTAATTGATAATTATAATCCACATCTTAAAGTTTTTAAGAAATGAAACAAGTACAAAAAAGTTAAAACAAATAAGGAAATATTAAGCGATTTTCAGAGTCAATTAAGAGAGTTATTGAATAATGTAGGCGAATCCGTTAATAAAAGCATTGGAGAACTAATCACATATGAAAACTTTGATTCTAAAAATTCAGGATCAATTATAGAAATTAGTGAAAAAGACAAAGAAAGAAAAGAAATATACAATTGAATATTAAAATATTTCTCTGTAGAAAATCCTAGTAAGGTTCCAACCAAAGCAAATATATCAGAAAAACCATTTACATATTCAGTTATAGATATAGTCAATAATTTTAATGAGGATTTAATAAAATCAATCAAATCAATGAAATTATTTATAAATGATGTTAATGATTTTTTCAAAGCTAGTGGAAAAGAAATAATATGAGATGATTTTATTCGTGAACCAAAAGTGAAAGATAAATTGAAATCAGAGATTAACAACATATCTGAATATACTTTTTCATCAGGGGAACGTCAAATAATTTTAATAATGTTTAATATACATTTTAAGAACAAAGATAAGAGACTTTTAATTATTGCTGATGAAATAGAAATATCATTATCTCCTGATTGACAGGATGAACTATACAATAAAATATCAAATATGAAAGATAGTGTTGAATTAATCGGAGTTACTCACTCTCCATTTGTTGTTTCCGAGGAAGATATGAAAACAAGGCTAGGTGCATTTTCTGATGAATATTAAAGAATTTCGAAAAGATAATAGAGCTAGAGCTTTTTTTGCAATATCTAAAGCTAAAAAAATGAAAATTATTATTGTTGAAGGAAAGGATGATGTAATTTTCTATAGAAATTACTTCACACTAAGCGATGGATATGCTATTTATAACTCTAATTTTACACCCGAAAATAATAGTGATAATTCTGGAGTTAATAGGCAAACAGTATTAAAAATTAGAGAAATAATAAATAATATAAGTAGTAATCATAAAAATATTGCTTTTATAATTGACAAGGATTATAAACAAGATGTTGAAGAAGGAAATTTATTCATAACTGACTACTATTCAATTGAAAATTATGTTATTGTAAATGATGAAAAAAATATAAATTTTCAAAACATAGAAATGATTTCAAAGAAAGAGAAACAAGAATTAAAAGATAAAATAAATTTAGAAAATATTGAAAATAAGGATTTATTAAAATTTTATAAAGGTAAAGATCTTTGAAAATTATTGAAAAGGGGAAGCCTCTCAAAAAATGATTTGTTATGCAGTGTAATTAAAGATAATGTTCCTATAATTAAAAGAATTGAGAATTATTTTTCAAGTTAATGACTCTTCCATGAAATAATTATTATGTGCACATAAAAAAATATTTATCTAAACATTACTCAAAATATTTATCGCAAGCAAAAGATGGTCTAATAATTAAATGAAAAGAACTTGACAATAAACTATACGAAAAGAAACCGAAAGACTTAGTAGGAAAAGATCACCGTCCTAAAACGATTTGAACTCCTTATACAGATCTTTTTACTTTTACTAGAAGAAGATACTTTGATAAGAAAAAGAAAACTTATCGATATCTTCTAGATAAATATAAATTCATTAGCAAGCATTACCAAAAGCTTGTTATTTTTAATTTTGAAAAATTTATGGACTATAAATATATAACAAAATAATTTTTAATAATAGTAAAATAAAAAAAACCACACTTAAATCGATAATAGCATTTCAAATATAATGATTGCATGGACAAAAATACAAAACAAAACAATTCATTAGCTAAATACCTTGAAAACAGATTTTTACTTGCAATGCAAAAAGAAAAAGAAAAAATAATGAATGAACTAAACTAGATAATAAAATTCTTAAAACCAGAAATAGAGCATGACAAGTAAAAGATTTTAAAGAAAGAGAAATTTGAATTCCGCAAGCAGGAATAATTAAATTTAAGCGAAGAAGATATGTTAATAAAGTAACAAAAGAATATAAATTTATTTTAGATGAGAAACTCAAATTACCTAAAAGAATTTTTATTTTACCTGAACATAGGACATTAGCTCTTTTTTATTATCGAGTATATAGATCATATAAAGAAATAGCTTTAAATGTTTATGGAGGATATGTTTCAAAGATGTCAATACATAGATTTATAAAGGAGCAGAAAAAAGAATTCAAGGCTAATCAATATAAATGTCATAATGATGGTATTATTTGAATTAATGCTGATGGTTTATGGCAAAAACTTCATCACAAAGAGAAAAAGGATAAAGTGGAAATTAAAATTTCTGCTTCTTCACCGGCAGAAGTTTTCAATCTAATAAAAAATATAAACTTGATGGAAGAATATTAAAACATTTCATAAACAAACCTATGAATCACATAATAGATGAGGTTCATAAAATTGCCTATAGTTATGATGATGTCTGTGAAATAAGAATTATTGGAGATTGAGCTAGATGAAGTAAAAGATTAGCTAAAGGGCTAGGAGCAACTTATTATATTGATAAATTTCATGTACATAAAGCTTTAAAAGACTTAGTAGGAAAAGATAATTATCATGAAGGTCTTAAAAATATTACAAATGATAAATTGACTAAACATATAGTAAGACATCAATTATTAAAATTAATAGCCAATTCATTTACAGGCGAAATAAAACCAGAAGATTTAAAAAAACTTGGATACATAATAAATAATATATAAGAAGTCAATACAACCATTCTAGAGAAGTTATTGAATCAATGCATTCGCATTACATAGCAAAATTTATCAAAAATAGAAGGAAGGGATTTAGTCTTCACATTTTAGATATTAGTAAATTCATTCACTTCTTTCGCCAATGGAGGTTGGAAATTTATTCCAGGTCATAAAGAAAGTTTTGAGTATGACGTCGGTCATTTAATTACTGGTAGAAATATTCCAATTTTTAATAATGGAATATCTTCTTCTGGTAGTTATAAAATGTTACAAAGCTTAATAATAAGGTAAAACAAAACTAAAAATATACATTAATATGGTAAAACCATATACGTTTTTATTTTGTAATATTATCTAAATTTGGTATGAATTAAGTAGGAACATTAAAAGAAAAAATATTCCCCCTAAAATGTTATGCTAGCAGAATTCACCAAAATAGACCCCCAATACAAAATGCTTTTAAATATGATTTAGAAATTTATTTATTTTTTACAACTTTAATTTTATCTGATTGAACTATTTTATTTGGGGATGATGTAGGACCATAAAATCAATGATAGTTTGGATCGGGTTTTCTTCACTCGCCGTATAATCATGATAAATATTCCTCAGCTTCTTTCGGTGCATTAATATGGGTATCGCCAATTACATATTGCTTTAGTGAATATTTAAATGATTTTGGTTTTGTGCAATATCTATTATTTTCAAAGTCAAATCCTATTCCATTGGGATTGATATCATTAATAATGAAAATATCTAATGATATACTCATATTTTTATGCTTAAAACAATGCTCCCTTATTTCGCCATCAAGAAAGTAAGATTCATGAAGAATAAATCCTGCGTTTTTCATTTTTATTAAAATAGAGTCACTTCAATCAGATTTTCATATTCCTAAATCTATATCATTATCTTTGAAGTTATTGTTTCTGTATGCAAATAAAAACGTGCCAAAAACCGCATGAAATTTGATTTTCTCGTCATTTAAAAGTTTGAATACTTTAGGTGCCAGCCTGTTGTATTTAGATCTTAATGATATTTCTACTATTTTTTCAAGAGGGAAAGGAATCATTAGAGTGAATATATAGAAAATTGATAATGCTATATGATTTTTTCTATTATAAAATTTTAACTGAAGAATAATGCTAGTTGAAAGCGGCATCATCAGAAATCAATAAAATAATTTGTTTACAAATATACCCAAAATAAATGATATAACTATGCTAGCATAGTTAAAAATTAATAAGTATCTTTTCATTTTTTCACCCCTTCATGAATTAAGTTAATAATAGATTCTTCATTTGATTCTCATATTGGTTTAAGATTTTCGTTTTTCATAGATTTTATATCAGGGTTCCTGCCTACTCTTTTAATTGTGTCATGTTTTTGATTTTTAAATCTATCAAGAATCTCATCCATATTTATTTTATATTTAAGGTTTTTAAGTATTCAATCTTCAAATATTTTAGTAATATTATATGCCAAAGGGTCATTAGCACACTGTCATATGAATTTATATTCTTTTTGAGCACCCAAATATGCTAAGGCTGCATGAAGACCATTTACAGAATAATATTTAACCTTATGTTCTAATTCCACATCATGAGTTAAATATTTTTTGTTTATTGAAACATATTTACTTAAGTTTTGATCAATGGAAATCTTGAAATAACTTTCAGTATATATCTTTTTATTGTTTGATACTATTTTATCAATAACACTATCAAAGACGTCTATATTAGGGAATTGTTCTCTTAAAAATGTTGTCGCCTTGAATGAATTTTCAAATGGTACAATAGAAAAGTCTGATTTGGATGATATATTTCTAATTGTGTCGATTAAGTATTTAAGATTTTCCATTCTTACAGATGTAGAAATAACTTTAATTTTAGAAAAATCAATTTCACTTAGGTTCTTAACATTAATCCCATTTATTTTTTTTGGTTTACCATCAACAAAGATTTCATAATTTTCTTTAAGATTATCAGTGTTTATATCGGTAATATTATAATTAATATTTAAACTTTTTAAAAATGGTGCAATAAGAGCTTTCCCTATGTTGCCATTACCAATGTGTAATCACATTATGCAATATCCTCAAATCATTTAATATCATCTGGTGTGGTTATTTTTCTAAGGTCATTTATCTGATTAATGGCTTTAATTTTTATATTTTTAATCATTGCAATTTCTATTAAATCTTTATCTTCTTTGATCTCATTTATTTCGTTAAGAAGTCTTTTTAAAGTTGAGCCAGGATATGATTGAGGATTAAATCCTCTTACAATATCCTTTTTAGCTATCGCCTCTTTAACAATTCCGTCTTCAATTTTAAACATCGTGTCAACAACACTTTCAACAGTTACTGATGACTCCCCCTTTTTAAGATTGAATAAATGAAGCTCCAAGTCTTCTTTAAATAAATTAGGTCTCACAGCTTCATGTATATAAATAAAGTCTTCATCTTTTATGTTTGCAGCGTTTAAACCATTTCTTAACGAATCGATTCTTTCACTTCCATTCTCAACAATAATCGCATCACCAAAATTAATGCCTTCTATTTCCTTGAAATCTGCAACTATGTATATTTGGTCAAAAAAATCAGCTATATTGGTAAGTAAATATTCAATTATGGGTTTCCCTTTAATTTTGTGGTATTGCTTTGGGATTGATAATAGCGTTCTTTTTCCAATTCCACCCGATAACATTATTAATTTTTTCATAAAAAAATTATACCTTAAAGTAAATGCATTATGGCAGTTATGTTAAATCAAGAATTTTGAGTGATATACAAAATATTACGTTAACAAAAATAATTAAAAAATCCTTTCATTATTGCCGTATTTACATTATTGTTTTGAAGTCTCTTATTTAAATTTCGTTTTCACTCTCTCAATAAAATTATTAAGTATTTATTGGTTTTATTTATCGTTTATATTTTATTGATTCTTTACCATGTAAATACGGATCATTAGTATATTCATCAAAAATTTCCTTATATATTTGTCACACTTAGAGATAACTTCTTTTTTGAATAGATCGTTCTAGTTCTTTTAATTTTTTGAGGTAAGAGTATAAAAAAATATTATTTGTTTTTTGTCAATGTGATCGATATTTTTTGTAATAACTTTTTTATAGAACTGCAATAAATTTTGATTTTTTTATTCTTGCATTAAAATACTCATCCAATTGATGAGTTTTACTTTAAGTATTTTTTATAAAATAACCTATTTTTTAAGACTTTCCAGTAAGAATTATTTTCAAAAATAAAAGGATGATTTTATTTCAAGAAAAGTTTTCACATAATTTTAAAAATTACAAATGCAGGACCTGCTTATGAAGATAAATATGCAAGAATTGGAATTAGATTTGGTGATTTTATAAATGAACAAGCTTTTAAAAAAAATAAAAGATGCACTTTTATTCAAAAAAAATTCTAAAAGCATTTGATTTAAAAGAATATTCTGCTGAGCAAATTTATAACGAATATAAGGAATATGCTAAAATCTTAAAAACAATGGTTAGAGAAACTGGTTCAATGCTAGCAAAATTAATTGATGAAGGCAAAGAAGTGATTTTCGAACGACTCAAGGAGTTATGTTATGTATCGAAAATGGAACATACCCATATGTTACTTCATCATCTCCAACGGCTCATCTATTCCTTTATCTACAGGCATATCTACAAAGCAAATTAATGAAGGAATAGGAATTGTAAAATCATACACAACAAGAGTGGGAACAGGAGCATTTCCATCAGAAATAAAAAATGAAGAAATAAGTGATTATATAAGAAGTCAATACGACCATTCTAGAGGATTTATTAATCAATGCATTCACATTACCTTGCTAAATAGAAGAAAGGGCATTAGTATGAAATTTCTTCATATATTAGTAAACTCTTTTACTTCATTTGCTAATGGAGATTTAAAGTTTATTGTCAGAAACTAAAGAATTTATTGAGTTTAGTATCAGAAGAGGATATTTTGGCAAAAATATTCCAATATTTAATAATGGAATTTCTCTTCAAAATGCTACAAAGCTTAATAATAAAGTAAAACAAAACTAAAAATATACATAGATATAGGAAAACCATACACACTTTTATTTTGTAATATTATCAAAATTTGGTATAAATTGAGTAGGAACATTAAAAGTAAGAATATTCCCCCTAAAATGTTATGCTGACCTCTATTCTATTATAAAAAGTTAAAAAGGGTAAAGACAAAACCTTTGGGCAAATTAGATCTGAACAATAATTTAATAACGATTAAAAAAACATGAAAAGTTGGTTTTTTTGTTTTGAATATTGAAATTAAAATAAAGTTGTTTGATTAAACAAAGTTTGTTATATATTTATAACATTTTTATTTAAGTTAAAAAATTACTATCATGTTAAAAATTTGTTAAAATAAACTGTGAATATTTCAAGGACAAAAAATGAAAAATATATTTAAAAGAATAGGAATAATTTCCTCAATTACAATTCCAATAGTAGCCGCCATTTCTTGTGGAGGAAATGAAACAAAAAATTTAGATGAAAAAGATTCGGGAAAAGAAATTTCTGTTATTTTAGCTTCTCCTTCTTTTGCAGAAAAAGTATTTAAAAATCATACTCACTTGCAAATATCTAATCTAAATCAACCACATCTTCAAGCAACAATTTGATTGCAACAAAAAGATTCAAGTAGTTGAACTGAGATTAACGATATTAATACTCACAATTTTAACAAGGGCGACAAGGTTAAAGTAAGTTTTAATGTATTAGACAAAAATTACATTTTGCCTGCTAATGCTAAAAAAGTATTTGAGTATGAAATTACTCAAAGTCCCCTTTTACCAATTGGCTTAATACAACCTAAATTTTTAGAAACAATGGTTAATAGTAATATTCACTTGCAAATATCTAATCTAAATCAACCACATCTTCAAACAACAATCAGTTTACTTCAAATGGGCTCAAGCAATTGAACACAACTTAATGATATTAATAACTATAATTTCAATAAAGGAGACAAAGTAAAAGTTTCTTTTAATGCTAATAACAACTTTACTCTTAATCCAAATGTTCAACATGAATTTGTTTACACAATAACTAGCAGACCAACAACTGAAGTCAACTTACTTCGTCCAAGTTTTTCTGAAAATGTGATTAATAACAATACAAAATTAAAAATTTCTAACCTTAATCAACCACATCTTCAAGCGACAATCAGTTTACTTCAAATGGGCTCAAATAATTGAACACAACTTAATGATATTAATAACTATAATTTCAATAAAGGAGACAAAGTAAAAGTTTCTTTTAATGTTAATAACAACAACTTTACTCTTAATCCAAATGTTCAACATGAATTTGTTTACACAATAAATGGTGTTGACATATACAAAAATCGCTTTAATCTGAATAATTTACATACAAAAGAAGTTAATTATACATTCCTTAATGGAAAACTTGGACCCGACAACTCTAACGGACCTCAATCAAGAAGAATGATAATAGGGTGAATTGGGAAAAATAAAGATCATCCCGAAGATGGAGATTTCCGTATTTCTTCGTTTTTCTATAAAAATAAAAATTATGGATTTTTAAAAGAAAAAGAAATGGGATTGTTTATTAAATACTTTATTCAAAACATCAATCATGGTCCAGAAATAAACGATTTTGGTTCTATATCACTAGACAATCCGAATTTAGCCACACCAGGACTTGCTGGACAATATTCAGATGATCGTTTTAAAAGGCATTCAGTTTTTTCTCCAACAAATGGAGGAATGCCTTACCTATGACTTGACACAAATAACAAATTAAATACTTACAAAATAGATGAAAACGAATTTCATAATTTAAAGATAAAAAGGAAATTTGATATATTATCTCAAATCATGCAACATGAATATCATCATTATGTTCAACGTTCATACATGCTTTTAAAAGACATGAATAAAAAGAGTGAAAATATACAATATAAATCATTTGATCATGTTTCAGATACCCGCCTAAATTATTTACCAGTACGTTTATATAATGATTTAAGAATAATGTTTGGATTGAGTTTAAAACCATTAGATTTATCAGAAGTTGATTTTAACATTTCAACTGCAATTAAAAACTATAATAGAGACCCATCTGATCACAACAAAAAGATTCTTAGAGAAATCTATTTCTCTCAAATGATTAATGTTGACAATACATTAGACAAAATAAAAATAACTGTTAATCATCAAAAAACATCAACTCAACAGGGAAAAGAAATTTACATAAAAGACTTAAATAGATATGACAATTTTATTTTACTTGTTTCCACTTGAGATAGTAATAATCAAGAATATTTGTTAAAAAGTACAATTGCAAATCAGTATTTATTAGATTTTGATGAAACTGCGGCAAGACTAATCCAAATTTCTACAGGCTATGGCTCCTCTGATTTGATGAGTTTTGCTGATTCCTATGACTTTTTCAAATTTGCTGTCTTTGATCTTAACATGTTTCATGAATTAAAAAAAGGTGCATTAAATATTGATAATGATCCATCAATTAGCAAACAAATTTTGGGATTTGCAAATGAAAATGAATTATTATTAAATTTGAAAAAAAATAATGGAAACAACATTTTGGTGGATAGAGTAGATGGTTTCAAAGAAAGGTTTGAAAAATGATACGTGGAAAATTTAATGGGTTATAAGAATGAAGTAAGCTACATGAGATTAAATTCAAGAGGTAAGTTAAGTTTGGGAGGATATTTACCCGAAGGAAAAAACTACAAACTCTTAGTTTCATTAGATAATGTTTTCGATGATAATGACACAAAAATTGCGCTAACTGTAGGTCAAACAGTGCAAAGGTTTAAAGATAAATACATTGAAAGTGTTTTTGATAGACCTGTTGGAAAATATAATAAAAAATATTGATATGCTAAAAATATAGACGAGGGATTATGACGTTTGAGAGGAAAGTTTAACCTATCTTTTTGAGACGACGTTAATAACGATAACCATGTTGACAAAAACGAAATTGTTCCTATCAAAAGTGTTAATGGATTTTATGATAACAATAACGAAATGACAGCCTCTATAGGCTCACAATTAGGTGATCACTATTTAACTTCATTGATTAAAACCGGAAACCAAGTTGTTGTGACAACAAATCCTTTTAGAAAGAAATAATTATTTATAAAATAGTTAACTTTACACACTAAATAAATAGGAAGTTTTTCTTATTTGGAAAATTTGGAATCTCTTTTGGAAGTTTTATTTCATTCTAAAAACATTGTCTTCTAAACAAATAGTATTAAGATTTTGATATTTAAAATTTATAAATGGTATTACAAAATTACATTGAACCTCAAGTTTTCCATGTTTTTCTTTAATTTCGTTTATTTCTTTTTTCGTCATCATCTCTAACAATTTACTCATCTTCTTTTAAGAACACTTGCAGTGCCATTTCATTTTCTTAAAATCTAATTCCGTAGTGTTCATTTTTTGAATGTAGCTTTCAATTGAATTTTATGATAACTTATTATTTGCTACAAAATTTTCTATTCACTCAAGATCCTTTTCACATATCAAGGCATAACTTGAAATATAACTGAAAAAGCTCTTTCAAGAGTATCTTTGTATTTCATTCCTACATCAGAAATTACTGCAGAATGACTTTGTTCTGATTGGTCAAAGTAAAATGCTAAATCTGTTGTAATATCACCTTTAGCCATTTAGACTTCTCCGCTTCATTGGTTACTATTTGTTTCATTAACAATTCTTAATTTCCCCTTTTCACGTTCTTACTTAATATGTACTAATTCAGATAATACTATAAAACAAAATATATATTTTTACATTGTCAAAGTGTGTTTTTATTATTAATCCTCTTAGAAATTTGTAAGTACTAGAAGAACATATTTTGTTATTAAATGTTTGAATCTCTTCTTTTGGTATTTATAAAATGTTATGCTGACCATTTATTAAGAAGGCTCGTATGACACATGAAAAAATAAAAACTTATAAAAGAAGAAAGCCAAATTCTTCAAAAAATTTCCCAAAAACAGCTTGTGTTAAAAGGCGTGAAAAAAAATAAATAATCTAAATTAATAAAAATTAAGCAATCAAATTGAATGATTGGCTTTTTTTATTTTCTCTTATATGTTAAAATATTTAGGCATAGATACAGCTGTATTACATAAAAGTAAATTTTAGACTACGATAAGATTGTTAGTAAGCTCGCTGGATGCGGAAAGCATTTGAGTCTAAATATACATTTAGAGTAATACCCTCACTATATGCAAGAGGAGGAAAATTATGGCAAGATATACAGGGCCAACATTTAAAAAATCAAGAAGATTTGGTTTCTCTATACTAGAAAATGGTAAAGAGTTTGCTAAAGGTAAACAAAGAACATATGCACCAGGACAACATGGACAAGCAAGAAAGAAACATTCAGATTACGCACTTCACTTAACTGAAAAACAAAAAGTTAAATTTATGTACGGAATGTCTGAAAAACAATTTGCTAGAACATTTCATAGAGCAGCTAAAATGAAAGGTGTTACAGGTGATAACTTCTTACAAACACTTGAATCAAGATTGGATAACATTGTTTATAGAATGGGATTTGCTTCAACAAGAAGACAAGCAAGACAAATAGTTAATCATAACCATGTTTTATTAAATGGTAAAAAAGCAAACATTCCATCAATGATTGTAAGTCCAGGAGACGAAGTGGAAGTTAAATCTAAATTCCAAAAAAATGTTCAATTAAAAGAAGCTGCTGAGTCAAGACCAGCCGCAGAATGAACAACAGTTAAAAACTTTAAAGGTAAATATGAAAGATTACCAGAAATTAGAGAATTAAATAAAAATGTTAATCCATCATTAATTGTTGAATATTACTCAAAATAAAAAATGCCCGTGGCATTTTTTTTATAGAATTTCGTATCCGTTTTCAGTTACTAGAATGTCGTCTTCAATTCTGATTCCGCCAATACCTGGAAGATAAATTCCTGGTTCAACTGTAATAACATGACCTGGTTCAAATTTAGTTATACTAAACTTGCTAACATTTGGTAGCTCATGAACATCTCTACCTAGACCATGACCTGTCGAATGAATAAATTTATCTCCATAACCAGCTTCTTCAATAACTTTTCTACAAATTTCATCAATTTCTTTTCCTGTTACTCCTGGTTTAACAGCAGCTATTCCTGCTTCCTGGGATTTTCTAACAATTTCCTTAATTTTTTTAATTTCAGGATCTTTTAATTCTCCTACTGAATAATTTCTTGTTATGTCAGCAGTAAATCCGTCAACAACTGCTGCAAAATCAAACATAACTGTTTCCCCTTCTTGCATCACTCTATTTGATGGGTGATGATGTGGTAAAGCTGAATTTGGACCTGAAGAAACTATTGGCATATAGTCAAAAGGTTCACTTCCTAGTCTTCTTAACTCTGTTTCAATTAAAATTGAAACTTCTATTTCTGTCATTCCCGGTTTAAGTTGTTCCGATATTCATTTCATAACTTTTTTAGTAATTGAAGTTGCTTTTTTCAAACTTTCAATGTCAGAATCTGATTTAACCATTCTTAATGACTGACCATTAATTTCAACTAAATTATTGTGCAATTTGCTGAATTGTTTTTTCATTTCTAAAGTAACATAATCTCCTTCAATTGCTACTGAAGAATATTTTTCTAGATGACTTTTAACATCATCAATTCCTTTAAGTAAAATTACTTCATCTGCAAAAGATGTTTTTGAAGCTATTTCAAAATATCTTCCATCAGCAAAAAGTACTACCTTTTCTTTATCTATAATTACAAAACCAAATGTTGCTGCAAGACCCGAAAAATGTCTAATGTTTTTTGGGTTTGCAAGCAGTATCGCATCTGCGTTTATTTTTTTTCAATCTATTTTTTTCATATGGAAATTATAAACTAAAAATAAATACTTGACATTTTATAAATAATATTAAATTTAAATTTTTAATTAAAATTATTTCGCTTTATTTATAACGATCTTTTAATAAAGTTATTTACATTTCCAAAATTTATCTTTAATTTTGTGTTTTTGTGAATTAAATCAAAATGATTATTTTGCTCGAAAGTCTCTAATAAATAGTTCATTTCAGATTTAGATTTAGATTCCTTCTTGAATTTTTTCACCATATTTGCTACAAATGAATTTATTTCTTTTTCCTCAATATTTTTGAATAAATGAACTAATTCGTGAAGAATGGAGAATGTGTAATAGCACTCTCTCTTTCCATTGTCATTTACTAAAATAAATGCTCTTCCATTTTGTTTTAACGTAACACCTCTTATCGATGATTTTTTTATAAACGGCTTATTTATTAAATAGATTTCACGTTTTTCAAGCTCATTAGCTAGATTATTATTTTTTTTCTTCAAAATTTTCATCACTAAACATTATATTCATCACCACTAAAAAAATATTGTTTTCTATTTTATAAAATTTGTTAGTATATTCCTTTCCTTCAATGTCTTTCATTGCAAGAGCAATTCACAAATTTGCAAGATCGTCATCTTTATATTTGTATGCTCCAATAATCTTTTTCTCCATCATTTTTTTATATTCAATGGAATTTTTCCCTTTGAAAATTCTTCTAAGCCTCTCATATATAGAAACAGTAGCATATTCACCCATTACATCATTCATTAATTCAAGTATTCAATTATCAAAAATTAGAACTTGTTCAGCTTTGATGATATTTTGTTGAAGTATTATTAAATCACCATTTTCCATATCGAAGGCTTGCTCTAATTTTCTTAATGTTTCAATATCTGGCGTTGTCTTAAGATTAAGTATATTTCTAATTGTCTTCTCACTTAATTTTGTTAATAAAGATAAATCTTTATTTGAATAATTAAAATATTCCATGTTTTCTCTAATTATTTCTATTAGTGTGCTTTTATTTATCTTCTTTCTCTCCTTTTTACTTATTTAAAATTTCTATAATTATGAGGTGTTAATTCAATTATGGTTATTGATGATACAACCCCCTTGTTAAAAGTAAAATTAATTCTTCACTTATCATCTAATCGTCCTTTCCAACTATTACCTCCAGAAACTTTTTCTATCCTTGAGGATTTGTAACTTCTTTGTAAATGCCCAATGTCACTCGATATATAAATTCTTTCAAGAAATTTATTAAATAATCCAGATTCTTTAAAAATAGCTTCAAACTTATCTTTATTTTCAAATTTTTCTTTGTTTTTTTTAATTTATCTAATCGAAAGATTGAAATTTTAAGAATATAAAACGATTTACCTGCACTTTATTGCAAGTAAATCGTTTTTTAATTTAATCCTATTAAAATTCTATATTGTTAATATTTAATTAAAACAATTTTCTTTTTTCCTCTCTTAATAATATTAGCTTTACCTTCAAAATGATTATTAGTCACTTGGTAATTTTCATCACTAATTTGCTTTCCATTAACAGATATTGCTCCTCCAGATATAAATTCTCTTGCTTCTCTTTTAGAAGAAGCTAATTTAGACTCAATCAAAACATTAAGAATATTTCCATTTAGATTTTCGAAAGTTGGCACTGAACCATCAATTAAAAGTGCTTGATTAAATGATAAATCTGATATATCTAAATTACCATAAAGTATTCCAGTTATAGTTAATGCTTCTTCAGCCGCTTCTTCTCCATGAATATCTTTGACAACTTCAAAAGCCAAAGTTTTTTGAGCAAACATTTTTTTCTTATTTTCTTGATGTTTTAAAATGATTTTCTTTACATCATCAATTGAAATAAATGTCAATCATTTCAAAAATTTTTCAACATCATCATCTGTTGTAGATAATAAATATTGATACATTTGAAATGGAGATGTCATTTTTTTATCAAGTCAAATGGCATTTCCTTCTGATTTCCCGAATTTTTTACCACTTTTAGTTGTCAAAAGATTAGTCGTAATTCCAACAGCTAAATTATTATCGCCTTGAGTTTTTCTAATCATTTCAATTCCAGAAGTAATATTACCTCATTGATCAGATCCACCAATTTGAATTCTGACATTTTTCGTTTCATAATAAGTTTTAAAGTCTCATCCTTGAATTAATTGATATGAAAATTCAGTATATGAAATACCTGAATCAAGTCTTGAAGAAACAATATCCTTAGCAATCATATAATTTACATTCAATAATTTACCAACACTTCTTAAAAAATAAATTAAATCCATTTTTTTATAAATATCTAAATTATTTTCTACATCCAGTTGAAACTTTTCAAGTTGCTTTTTAATAAAATTAGTGTTTGATAAAACTTCGTCATCAGATAATAAATTTCTTTCTTCTGATTTTCCAGAAGGATCTCCAATCATTCCTGTGGCCCCTCCTAGAACTGCTATTGGTTTAAATCCCGCCTCTTTAAATCTTTTTAAAATTGCTATTTGAACATAGTTACCAAGGTGCAATGATTTTGCCGTCGGATCAAAACCAATATAAACTCCTTCATTTTTTAATTTATTAAATTTATTAATATTTGTTATATCTTTAAATATGCCTCTTTGTTTTAAATCTTCTAATATTTTCATAAAACAATTATACGATAAAAAAATAATAAAAATACTCCGTTTGAATTGAGTATTTCTTGATTTTAAAAATATTATTTATTGGTGTTTTACATATGGTGGAGATGCCGGGAGTCGAACCCGGGTCCACACAGATTTCAAATACATCCGTCTACAGTTTGTTCTTAGTTTTTAAATACTTACTTATAGTTAGAACTTAGACATAAACTAATTATAAGAAGTCAGCAGTATTCATCAATTTAAGCTGAGTCCATTGATATATCCAATTTTTGATACATATCAAGAAAAGTTTGGAATCTTCTCTATCAACGCTAGCAAGCTATTAAGCGAAAGCTAGAGAGTTTGTTGAAGAAGGCATCATGAAAAAGTTTTCAGATACTCTTTCTTCATTTGTTTTTTCAGATTTTGCGTTTAAACAAAGCCTAGGTGGTTAGCGCCACAACCGCACTGCAAGACATAAGTTCAACAAGCATGTCGAAGCCATTACATCCCCATATTTTAATAATATTTTTTATTAATTCTTTCTAAATCACGTTCTTTAATTGTTCTTCTTTTATCAATTTTTGTTTTACCAGTCGCTAAAGCTATATCAACTTTAACAAGACCTTTATTTGATCATTTAAGAGTTTTGGCGACAATTGTTCTACCTTTAACTTTGACTCCTTCTCTAAGTTTTTTTAACTGAGATTTATGAAGTAAAAGTTTTCTTGGAGCAGTTTCATCTCCAGAAACATTCATATATAAATTAACATGCATATTTGATAAAAATAATTCATTGCCTTTAAATGAACAAAAAGAACCTCGCAAATTTACATTACCAGCTCTAATAGATTTAACTTCTCATCCTTTTAATTCAATTCCTGCTTCATAATTATCAAGCATTGCATAATTAAAAAATGCATCCTTATTTTTAGATATCACTTTTGCCATTGTTTCAAACTCTCTAGCCTATTTTCATAGACAATATAATTATATAATGGATTCTGGTTCTTCTAAAGTTTTTTGTAGCCTTTTTTCATCTAACGCTATAAGGGAGATAATTAAAAAATCAGTTTAGTGAGCAAAAGAAGAAATCACTCCACTATATTCTTTATATTTTTCTTTTGATAATTTATTTTTTGGTCTCTAATAATTCTCTTCCATAAAGAGATCTAACGAATTGGTCAAGATTTATTCTTTTCATAGCTGACATATCATCTATCATTTTTTTAAAGTTATCTTCATTAAATTGTAAGTCATCATCAATTGATAAATAATTTGATATTTTTTCAAGTGAGAATTTTTTATTAATTAAAATATTTTCTGAAAAATCTTCAAAAGAAATATCACTTTCTTTTTTGTGGAAAAATGTCAGTGTCAATTCTTTAAAGAAAGTTTTATTAAAGTTAATTGGCATTTTAAAGATACTATTTGCTTTACCTCAATAACGACTAGCCAAAATTAAAGCGGCAATATCAGCTTCATTCATTTGATGTTTTTTGTTATCTAAATCTTTAAATACCCCATCGTTATTATTTATAAATCATCAATATTGATGAATATACATTAATTGTCAGCTTAAATTGTGGTTATTCATAATAATTTTGAAATCAATATGATCTTCATTTGAACCTGATGATTCGTTTTTTTCGTATTCATCTTTTTGCATTTCAACGACTTTATACAATAACTCTTTATTATTAGTAAAAATTAATATTTTTTTCTTTAAGTTTCTTAACTTTTGTAAAACATCTAAAGTTGATTTTGAATCAAAATTATCCAAAAGACCATCAATAACGATATTGTTTTTATCACTTGCATTAATAGTACTAATAATTTTATAATTATATTGTCATGATGATAATCACCATCAGATATTTCGCTTCATCATTTATAGTCTAAAATTAAATCATTTTTATCGATTTCATTTTCTATTAAATTTGTTTTACCATATTTACTCTCTTTAGAGAAAATATATACTCCGTTTTGTTTATTGTTTTTAAAATTTTTTAACATGTCCACCATCCCTTTTACTTCGGTAGATTATATAAAATATTTCAAAGAAATAATAAAAATATCTAAAATTATTTAATTTAAAAAAATTATAATTTTTAAATATTCTTTTTTGCCTATTAAAAAGAGATTAAATGAGAAAAAAACAATATTTCTACCTGCGTGTCTGTGCCTCATGTGGCACTTGCCGATATCCATCGTATATACACGAGATACGAATTGTAGATCATTATATGGTTGCAGATCTGTATCCCCATTCCTCTCAGCTGCGGAGC